>JAAUUE010000011.1 GCA_012031635.1 Coleofasciculaceae cyanobacterium SM2_1_6
CACTGAGCGGAGTCAAAAGTGTCAGTTATCAGAAAAAGTAAAAGGTAAAAAGGTAAAAAAGAAAAAGTGAAGAACCAGTTTTTCTTTTCTACTTTCTACTTTTTACTTCTAAGTTTACTGTTCACTGATAACTGTTCATTGTTTACTGTTCACCGATTTTCGTGTTCAGGGCTTTGGTAGCAATGCGGGTGACAAAAACGGTGACGGCGATCGTGGCGATCAACCCTACTATATTAATAACCCATTGCAGAGTGGAGTCAGTAGGCTGGTTAGCTGTACCAATTTTTGCTACATCCCCCGCAAGGGAACCAATATAGACATACATGATTGTACCGGGAATCATACCAACGGATCCGAGGGCGTAGTCTTTTAGGGTAACACCTGTGACTCCAAAAGCGTAGTTGAGGAGGTTAAAGGGAAATGCTGGCGAGAGGCGAGTTAACAAGACAATTTTTAAGCCTTCTTGGGCAACGGCAGTATCAATGGCGGTGAATTTTTGATTGCTGGCAACTTTTTGGCTGACCCAGCCCCGGAGCAGATAGCGCCCCACCAGAAAAGCAGCGATCGCCCCCAAGGTTGCCCCCAAAAACACATACACGGAACCCCACACCACCCCAAACACCACCCCCGCCGCAAGGGTCAACAGGGAAGCGGGCAGGAAAGCAATGGTCGCCAATACATAAATCCCCATAAACGCCACCCCGCCCCAAACTCCGAGGCTTTCTACCCATGCCAAGGAGCTACGAATCAGATTTTGAGGATTAAATCCCTGAGCATTATCAAGAGCTTGAGCAAACGCCGGATCAGAGAAATACGAGAAACCTAGGAGGGCGATCGCTCCCCCCACCAAAGCAAGAGCCAGCTTGCTTCCCCAGAGTCGGATTTTTTTTCTATTCATGAAAATCAATTAATTTTGCTCTAGACTGTCCGTCTGGGAATATTTGCAGGAAGAATTAACCAAAGAGTGTGTAATTAATTAGACACCAAAAGTTTCCCTACTTATGATATCTCATGCTCTCCAGAAGATGGATACTCAGATAAAAATAAATCCATACCTAACTTAACCATAATAGCCATAGCTTGCACAGATAAAGCAGCACCACCACCACTAGCATCTTTACGTATATCAAAGCCAATATCTGCTACGTAACTGCCAGAGGGAAGATTATCTTCATTTTCTAAAAGCCACTCTTCTAATCCATCAATTTGTGAAGGAAGTTCCCAGTCTTGATCACAAAGCCAAGCTACGGGTTCATTTTCATGATTTTTGTTACTATAAATACTAATTGGCATAATAATTATTTAACAAGTCTAACTGTGTTTAGTTAGCAATTAGAATCTAGCTTCCATATAGATATTAAATATTAGTAGATTATATATTGTAGCTCGCTATTTTAGCGGTAAATTTTTCAGTTTCTTGCTTGACGATCGTATCAAAGTTTTCTAGTGTTACAAAGGGATAGTAATAGGAAAACTCGTTTGTAAGAAGACTATCTAGGTCATACTCTAGCTCACTCCATGTTTCTAGACCATCCATATCTAAGCCATAGAAAAGTTCCTCATCATATCTTGCGTAATTATCCCAACACCGCCATATTCGACTTAAAGCCCTTACAGCTAATTGAAGGGAGGCAAACTGTCCATTAATAACTTGCTGGGCAATTTCATAAGCGTAATCCTGAATGACTATTTTTTTATCAACTTTCTTTTTTATGTTTAATTCTTCGATCGAACGTAGGAAATAACTTTCTACTTCTAGAAAACTGTTGTGTTGATCGAGTCCCGCCAAAATCCGTAAACTAGGAGAATCATCACCTTTTACTAACATGTCCACCGCCCAGTCTATATAGTCCTGAGCAGAAACATCATGTAGCACTCGTTTTGCCAATATTGCTTTGGTTGAATTTTTCATGGCTTTCCTATTGTAAATTCATCATTCTTACCAAGGGCTAGAGAGTGTAATGCTCGATCGAGAATAATCCCTCTTCGTACTGCTGCTGATTAATAAGACCATCCCGGAGTTGCCAAGCTAGGGCTGTTTTCATATCCGTCTCATCGAGGTTGCACCAATCCCAGACCATTCTGTCGTAGTTGAGCCAACCAGCCGTCTGCCATGCAAAGTAGCGCATTTTATCTACCTGCTCGGCACTGAAGCCCCGGCGATCGAGTTCCGCAATAATATCGTCATACCAATCATCGGGCTGCTCCGTGTCTAGAATTTCTTCGCAGATCAGCGTCCAAGTGGAGAACTTGTACCAACGAGCCTTATTTTGGGGTTGCGCCGTGCCGTTCTGGGTTCGCTGCCTTGCCTTTGCCAACGCCCCCGATCGAATAACACCTTGAATAAACTCTGGAGTGATAATAGTCATCACAAAATTTAGTTAATTAGTCTGGCTAATTATTATCAGGATCAACATCGTTATTACTATCCACATCACTAGCTACATCGTCATCAGCATCAACATCGACACTTACCTGACTATCTGGAGAAGCAGGAGCACTAGACACAGTTCTGCCCCGGTTTTTCGTTGCTTGCTTTGCCTTGAGCGCTTTAGCTCGTTCTGCCTTTTCCTGAGCTAGCTTTTTTCGGGCTTCCCGCGCTTGGGCAAGATTATTAATATGGCGCCTTTTCAGGAGGGGAATTTCTGCCACTTCTCCCAAGGGAGGCAATATCTCATCTTTTCCATGCCACCAAGTGGACAAAAAGCCATAGCTAAACCCAGCTACTAGGGCGAGAATGATGCTAAATCCAGTGGGATAACGAAAGACGATCAAGGCTATTAAAAAAATGAGAGCGACCTTCGTGCCAGCGATCGTCCCCTTAACTTTTGGGTCATCAACTATTTTTGCCATGCCATTCTCCCGCCATCTCTCCCGTCCCAGCCAGATAAATTAGTAATTCTTATTTTAATCCTAGGCTAGATTAAGCGTAGTCTCAGTAGCGTGGAACTTGCCCACTTTGCACCTAAGTTTTTAATCCAAACAAGCTCTGATAGTCTCCACCACTGAAGCTGATAAGGCTCCTAGGTGGTAGCCTCCTTCCAAACCAAAGAGAATTTTACTCTTGACCTGTCGGCAGGAGGTAGTGAAGGTGTAGTAATCCAGAGGAGCGAGATTGATGGCAGCAAGGGGATCATCCTTGGCTGCATCGTAGCCAGCACTGATAATTAATAAATCCGGGGCAAACTTTTGGAGAAAGGGGATCACTTTCTCGGTAAAGGCGGGCTGGTATTGGGTCATACTGCTGCCCGGAGCCATGGGAATATTCAAGACATTGTTGTATTTGCCGACTTCTTCTGGATAGCCCGTCCCCGGATAGCAGGGGGATTGATGAAGAGAGCAGTAGGCAAGGCGGGGGTGATCTTGGATGATCTCTTGAGTGCCGTTGCCGTGGTGGACATCCCAATCGAGAATGGCTACTTTATTAATTCCCGGTTTCCCTAGGGCGTAGTGGGCAGCGATCGCTGCATTAGAAAATAAACAAAAACCCATGCCAGTCTTCCGTTCTGCATGATGCCCAGGGGGACGAGCAAGGACAAAAGCGGATCGATCGCCTTCTACCACCTGATCTACGCCATCTAACCAAGCCCGCACCGCCAACAGAGCCACTTCGTAGCTATCTGCTGCCACAGGAGTATCTGCATCCAGCAAGCCACCGCCCTTCCCCGCCAACTCTGCCACCATCGCCACGTATTCAGGGCTATGCACTTGGCGGACTAGGGATAAAACATCCCCCACGGGGGTTGGTTCTTGCCAATCTAGTTGGGCAGCAAAGGGAGCTTGGTGGAGGGCTTCGACAATGGCAGTGAGACGCTGGGCACGCTCTGGGTGAAACCGTCCGGTATTGTGGGCAAGAAATTTTTCTGAATAGATGACCGATAGCATGGGCTGGCTCTACTTACTCTTATTAAAGTCATTCATCACTAAGTAACACAAAATGGCAAAGGCGATCGCTGCAATGATAACCTGTACGTTGATAGCCTGTACATTCATAAACTCATTAGACTAGTAATTAATACTTACAAATTAAACACTTCAGATTCCTTGGAGATAAAAATTTGAGACTTGTAATTAATTCGTAATTAACTTTCGTAATTAACTAATGATACCAGTGGTTTTGGCTGATTAGGCTCTGGGTAATTTTAACAATTTTGTATCTGTCCCTTATAATAGAATTTCAGAAATTACTGGATCGTCACTGGATGATGAATTTCTTGGTAAATTACCGAAAATTATTAGACGGATTACTTAATAAATTCCCAAAATTCCCAGAAAATAATCGGCACGTCCAGAAATTAACCTTAAATTCTATGCAGCAGTTTTTTTTGCTTCGGCAACCCCTCGATCGCATTGCCGTGGGGCTGATGTTTGGTCTCACCGTCTTAATTGTCCTCCTGATTGGCAATGGGGATCATTCCATCGCTAGGGTTCGGGATTTTAGTTGGCAAAACCGTCTAGTCGGGGCGGAGGATGCTGCTTTTATTCTCACCTTTAGCCGCCCTATGGATCAGGCAAGTGTAGAACGGAGCTTGAGCATTGAACCGCCGTTGCCGGGAAAGTTTAGCTGGGCGGGTAGGAGAATGGCTTATACCCCCTTGAGTCCGACTCCCTACGGTTTAGAGTACAAGCTAAAGCTAGAAGGTGCGAGGGATCAGGCTGCCACCCTAGATTATTATGCCGGGAATAAAAATCGGGGATTAATAGATCCGTTTTTGGCAGATTTTAAGAGTCGCGATCGAGCTTTTGTTTATATTGGGGTGACGGGGGAAGAAACTGGACGCTTAATTTTGCAAAACCTGACCCAAAATCAAAAAACCATCTTGACCGCCCCTGATCTAATTGTTACCGAATTTCAATCCTATCCCAACGCCGATCGCCTCCTGTTTAGTGCCATTCCCCAAGCCCAACAAAATCAAAAAGGGATTAACCAGCAGCTCTATACCGTGACAACTGGGCTATTTTTCCCGGCTCCCGAAGAACCACTCCAACCACCGCTCCCGGCTGGGGAAGTAAATCTAGTTTTAGATAACAACGCCTACAATCTCCTCAAATTTGATCTTGCCGCCGATGGCAAGACGATTATTGCCCAGAGAATTAATCGGGATGACCCCACGGATCTGGGTTTATGGCAAGTGGAAAAAAGCAAAAATGGCTCTGATGGTTTACCGACTTTTACAACCCAAAGACTAGAAAAAGCTGGGAGTGGAGAATTTAAGATCACTCCAGATAGTAGCTCGATCGCCATGTTGCAGGGTCAAGGGGTGGCGATCGTCCCCCTCTCGGCAGAAAATGCTGCCCAAGATTGGGAATTTTTGCCCAAATTTGGCAGAGTGATGGATTTTAGTCGAGATGGCACCGGAGCCGCCATGGTGAAATTTAATACCAACTATACTCGATCGCTCTTTCATGTCACCAACCAAGGCAAGGAAGAACTCCTCCTCGAAACCACCGGCTCCATCATGGATTGTCAATATCACCCCAACGGGCAGACCCTCTATTGTCTGCTCACGGAACTCATCGAAGGGGAAACCTACAGCGAAAAGCCCTACTTAGCCATGATTGATATTGCCACCGCCAAAATCAGACCCCTCCTCATCTTTCCCGATCAACGCAACATGCAGATGAGTTTATCTCCCGATGGTAAAGCTCTCTTGTTTGATTCCCTCGTCACCATGCCCCCAGCCAACGATCTGGGACTAAGGGCGAAGGATGGTCAAGAAATTACCAAAGGGAGCCTCTGGGCGTTACCCCTGAATCGCCTCCGAGTAGACCAGCCAGATATTTTGCCAGAACCAGAAGAACTGCCCCTAGCCGGATATCATCCCCTGTGGTTGCCCTAACTATTCCCTATTTATATTGAGCATTGTCGAAGCTATTGGTGGCTGAGCGTAGTCGTGGTGGCTGAGCGTAGTCGTGGTGGCTGAGCGTAGTCGAAGCCAAAACCCTACAAGAAATCTTCGATCAATTATCTGCATGTATAGCGGAAATTATCCCTTTCCTTCGACTCCGCTCAGGGAACGTCTCTAGGCTCAGGGCAAGCGCTCAGGGAACGTCTCTAGGCTTAGGGTTAGAGCTTTTACTGAAACCGAACTCACATTATTTACCTGTTATCGAAGATTCCTGTTGCAGGCGGTAGACAATGCTGGTGGGATTGAGTTGGGCAATGATTTCTTGAATAACAGTGTTAGCTCCCAGTTCGCCCCAAGTACAGCCCTGCTGGAGATAGGTCTGGGCGGCTTTCCCCACTAGGTAGGCTCCGTAACCAGCGACGGTTCCTTGGACGATCGCCGCACTGCCATAACTAGTAATTCCCCCTAAGCCTTCGCCGAGCAGAGCCACTCCCTTCCCCAAACCAAGGAACAGATTCCCGGCTATTTCTACCAGAAATAAATAACCAGAACTAAAAATAATTTTTTGCCAGACCTTAGCGGCTTCGTAGCTAGTGATGGGCAGACCGTAGAGCTTGGCGAGACTGCGAATTAGGGCTAGATCGGCGAGAAACCCTCCCGCCACATCGAGGACAGCCAAGGGATTGAGACCAACGGCGGCGGATTTGTACTGCACATATCTCCAGATCAGGGCTTCAGCTTGGTGAGCGGTGGTGTCGATGATTTTTTCGGCAATGGTATTTTGCAGGTCTCGAGCTTGGACAAGGGCATTGAGGGCAAGGAGCGATCGACCGGATTCGTTGAGAAGATCGAGGATTTTCTGCTGGAGTTCATCAATCTGGGGCGGGAGTTGTTCCCACGTTTCTGTCACCGTGCCGTCTAGGGCTTCAATCCTTACCGAGATCGGCACAGGAGCCGCCGCTACCATGACAATATCTTCCGGCAGGAGGGGATCGGGCAGGGGATCAGAAATAGTATTAAAAACCTGATCGGGAATATCAATCCTTTCGGGGGAACTGTTGTGGGCAATGGCAATGTTTAATTTGTGGAGTTGCTGGCAGATTTCTCGGCGATCGGTTTCTGGGTAGAGATCAATCTTGTTAAATACCAAAATTATCGGTTTATGGTGCGATCGCAAATCCCGGAGAGCCTCGTACTCGGTGCGGGTAATATCTCCAGCCACCACAAAGAGAATCAGATCTGCTTGTTGGGCAACTCGGCGCGCCATCTCCGCTCTGGCGGCTCCGGCAATTTCATCAAGTCCGGGGGTATCAATTAGCTCTACTTGTACCTTGGGACTAGGTTGCCAGAGGATCGATCGTGGGGCTTGAGTTACTCCATTAGTTGCCCCCGTCGGCAGGATATTCTGCCCCACTAAAGCATTCAACACCGCCGATTTCCCCCGACTCACCAACCCAAAGGCGGCTACCCGAATTAGGCTCTGGTCAAGTTTTTCTAAAACTCGTTGTAGAGCCGTAATTTCTGGATCGATCGCCAGCCCCAATTCGATACTCTCCCTAGTCTTCGGTAAATACCACGCCAGAGTCTGCCGGATGCTTGCCTTAGCCCGGTTATAGTTTTGTTCGCCTAGGTGGTTAGAAGGGAGGCTCATGATTTTAGTTCTAACTTTCTGATGCTAGCCTGATCAATCCTAAACTGCTAAGTCTAAAACTTGCTAATCGTAACTATAATTTCTTGAAAATAGCTCGATAGACTGGTTCCCCACGGGAGAGGGTAGAAATTTCTCGCTCTGTTGCCACGGGAAAAGGGTTGGGAGTCTGGAGCCACAGTTCCCGGAGCTTTGATTCTGGCATAACTGCTGGGGGTTGATAGCGAAAAGCTGGGTGGGCGAGGATGCGATCGAACATCTCCTGCTCCACCACCGCCACATCGGACTGCAAAAACACCATCCCCCCCGGTTGCAAATACTGAGCCAACAATTCCACTACCTCCGGTTGGACTACCCTGCGCTTGCAATGGCGATTTTTGAACCATGGATCCGGAAATTGAATGCTGACTCTAGCGAGGCAAGCGGTGGGTAAAGATTGCAAAATTGGCGCAAGGGAATTATTGGCATTACAGAAGAGATAACACAAATTGGTTAACCCGGCTAGGTGCTTTTGTTGGTTGGCAGTATCCACCAAGGGCTGGCGAATTTCTAGCCCCAAAAAATTCCATCCCGGTTCTGACTCTGCCATGTGCAACAAAAAATCTCCCCAGCCACAGCCAATATCCAGATGGAGGGGACTTTGGAGATTAGCAAACATAGCCGCCCAATCCGGGGGAGCGATCGGAGTAGCATACTTATTTGCGAGGGGATTGACATGCTGGCGGACTCTGACTCTTGCCACTGAAATAATTAGGTAATAGATAATAATAACTAACCGATACACTTTAAGGCGTTAATTTGCATCGCTTCAGAAACAAAGCAAACACCACCAAAACGATTGAGAACTGGTCTAATCTCCTCTTCGATCTGGGCGATTTTCTCCTCTTGACAGAAACAAAGCACATAGGCATTACTGGTACTCGTGTCTACCAAGTCATCGTCAGTAGTGCTTCTTTGTCCTCGACCGACCACATTCCGAATCACGGTGTAGCCGGGAACTTTTGCTTTGTCCAGAATACGTAAAAGCCGATTCAATTCTTGAGAGTTGGCAATGATTTCGATTCTTTTCACAGATTCCATAAAATTATCAAAAAATTGGGTTTAAGACCCCGTACTTCAGCACGGCTTTAAATTGTATATTCTAAAATCTTAGACTAGAGTAGGTTACGCCCAAAATAAGTTAATGACGTACAAGTACAGAGGGATACCCACAATGATATTAAACGGAAAAGTGACAGCTAGAGCCGCAGAAACGTATAAACTAGGATTCGCCTCTGGGACTGTCATCCGCATCGCCGCCGGCACAGCAATGTAGGAAGCACTGGCACACAAGACCGCAAAGAGGAGGGCATCACCTTGGCTCATGCCAATTAATTTTGCCAACCCAATCCCTAATCCTGCATTCACCACTGGAATTATGATTGCAAAGCCAATCAGGAAAAATCCGGTGGTTTTCAGGTCTTTGATTCGTTTGGCGGCCACCAATCCCATGTCTAAAAGAAAGAAGGTTAAAACCCCGTAGAACAATCCTTGGGTGAAGGGACTAAGCACTTCCCAGCCGTGTTCTCCTGTCAACAGACCAATGACAAGGCTACCGACTAGTAGGAAAACTGAGCTATTTAAGAAGGCTTCTTGTAGTACTTCTGACCAAGCAAATTCTCGATCGCCATCTTCGCTCGGAGCGGCTAACTTTACCAAAATCAGACCGACAATGATCGCTGGAGATTCCATCAGGGCTAGAGCCGCTACCATGTAACCGCCGTAGGAAATATCTAGCTGTTGGAGAAAAGAACCCGCCGTAATAAAAGTCACCGCACTGATAGAGCCATAGGTGGCAGCGATCGCCGCAGCATTGTAAAGATCTAGTTTGATGCGTAACAGAAAAAATGTATAGATTGGCACAACACAAGCCATGAAAATGGCTGCCAAGATAATTAAAATTACCTCCCGGCTCAAGCCACTTTTAATGAGTTCCACCCCGCCCTTAAAACCAATAGCAAAAAGCAGATATAGAGAGAATAACTTTGGTAATGGGGAAGGAATTTCTAAATCTGACTTCACAAATACCGCCAACATGCCTAAAAAGAAAAAAAGCACTGGTGGATTGAGAATATTGGAAACTATTAAGTTAAAGTCCATAGGTATGAGGAATCTAATCCGGATCAGGAATTAGACTAAAAGTTTTAAAGGCATAGAGTTATTAAATGATTAGACCTCTTGCGTAAATAACCAGAAGCCCTCACCCCCAGCCCCTCTCCCACTCTGGGAGAGGGGAGAAATTCTTAGCCCTTCGCCCCCTGTGGGAGAAGGGTTGGGATGAGGGATTCAATTAATTCCGCAAGAAGTCTATTGCAAGCTACTCAACTCTAGCAGCATTAGCAACCTGTTCGACAGGATCATGAGCCAAAATTTCTAAGGCGGCGATCGCCTCCGCCCCGCCCAATTTCTTGAGAGCCTCCGCCACTCGATAGCGCATTTGCCAGTCTGGATTATCAGCATGGGGAATCAATAAAGGCACGGCTCTCACGTCTCCTAATTCCCCAAGGGAGCCAATGGCGGCGGTTTTAATTAGTTCATTTTGGGAAGTAATCGCCTCTGTCAACAGGGGGAACGATCGAGGATCACCCAACTCTCCCAAGGCTGCCACAATACTAAACTGCACTAACCATTCTGGACTCTGGCGATAGAGATGTTCCAGATCAGGATAGGCTTCCCGCATCTGCAAAGCCCCGATTACATCCGCCGCCGCCGCTTGGACATCGGGTTCTGGGTCTTGGAGGAGGCGCTCGTGGAGGAGGCTAAAGGTGACAGCCAAATCTTCCTGTCCCAAGGTATCTAACTGGCTCACCGCTGCGTAGCGGACTCTAACTTGTGGGTCTTTTACCAACGGCTGAATTAGGGTAAATGCTGTAGCTCGATCGAGTTGCCGCAGTTGATTTACTCCCCGCAACCGATACCCAAAATCTTCTGAATTTAATAATTCTTTAATGCTATTAATATCCATGAATAAACCTATAAATTTTAAAAAACAAAAACCAATTGTAAACTAAATTAAAAATCAAACTTTAACCTTAAAATTAAACTTTAGATAAATTTTCAAGATTAGACTGCAAATTAAAATCTTCAGTTAAAACTTCCTGAATCTTTTGCATCTTTTTCCTAAAATCTTCTGGTAAATATCGCTAATTTTTTTTCAGTTCTTGGGCAGAATTTATAAATCCTTAACTGCCAAAAAATTAAATCACACTAAATCTGCTGCCATCGCCCGGATAATATCCCCCCGTGTGAGAATACCCACAAGTTTTCCAGCTTCATCTAGCACAGGTAAACGATGAATCTTTTTTTGTTGCAAAATTTGGGTAGCATCCCGGATAGATTTATCTGGATGAATACTAATTACATGGCTAGTCATGACTTCGCCCACAGTTTGTCCTAGAGCTTTATGGATTTCTTGATCATACTTCAGGGGATTTTGCAGATAAATAATACTATCTAAGACCATCACGTAGGGAGGCTTTTCGGCTCCAGTTTCCTGCCACATGAGATCAGTCTCAGAAATGATCCCCACTAATTTCCCCTGCTCATCAACCACAGGCAAACCACTAATACGCCGCTCCGCCAACAGTTGAATTGCTTCCTTGAGGGGCGTGGAGGGAGTGACAGCGATCGGGTCACGGGTCATAATTTCAGCAACAGTTTTAGTCATAGTCCTATCTATCCTGTAGAGTATTTGTTTAAGAAGTTATTTTGTTAATTTACTGAGAACTCGCCCTAGTCAAGACTTAGCTAAAATTTCAAGCTAGCCAGAGTTTTATCTAGATTTCTCTAGAACCATAGCAATCTTAAATGATTTTACCCGCCTGCGGTGGGTAGAATTCCCCACTAGAAGTTGTCTAATTTAGCAAGTGAATTAGGTTCGCTATATCAGAAATTATTAGAGATTATTTAGAGTTTTTTATGGTGATCTAAATTTATTTTAGGTTAGCTTGGTGACACCTAGGCGATAAGTTATGTTGAGAAAATCGAGACAATAATAGACAATATCAAGGCTTTTTATTGGAACTCAAAAAAACCTAGCCCTTAGCCAGAGTCCTTAGGCTCCTGGTTAACAATTGCCATCAATCCAATTAATATAAGGGTGCTTCTAGCTGATTAAAAGGAACAAAGCATTCGGTATAGAGCAGAATTGGCTTATTCCCAAAAATCAACTTGCCGCGGTGGGATTGTCGATCGATCACCACCCCCACAGGTCGTTGCATTTTCTCTGGATGAATTTCGTAATAAGTCCGATAAATCTGGCGAGCAGCCCGGAGAACCGCCGGATCCAAAAGTACCGATGGGGTAGCTGGCTCGTAATTGTTCGATCGAGTAGGGGAGGAACTGACCATAGGAGTATTGGGGAAGGAGGTAAGAAAAGGTATAGGAGGTAAGGGGAGATAGAGGGAGGTAAAGAATTTTAAGGAGGGAGTATTTTTACGTTTTTTGGGATTAATTGTTAGGAATTGGATTATGGCAGTTCTCAATCAATGAGATACAGTCAATGGTAGGGGCGCAAGGCTTTGCGTCCTCAAAGGGTATCGCAGTAAATGAGAGTTGCTATTCTGGTGAATGGTGGGAATAGAAAGACGAGATTTATTAAGTTATGGCTGAATAAGGTCTGAATCTAGGCTAAGTGTAGGTTGCAAATTGTTCCTTAGCCTGTTTTAAATTGATTTTATGGGCTTTTTCTAAGTATCTTAAGGATATTCTAGCTAAGTTTCTGATAAATTTTCGATAAAGATACTAAACATCAAATTAAACGTCAAATAACATTTGAGTCATGTAATTTTCGGCCCACTCTTGACCAAAGGCTTTTTCTAAGACTCGGCGGGTTTTATCATTTTGTTGTTGTTTGTGGCAGTAGTATTGCTGTCCGGGAAGATAAGTTCCCTCGGCTTCCGGCTGGCTTTGGTTGGCTTGGGTGCAATGGATGGCTAAGTATTGATTTACTCTGGCTAAAAACTGCTCCTCTTCGGCGGGGCTACCGGGACGGATGAATAAACAAAAGGGCGAGAAAATATCACCCCAGTCGGGAATGTCCCGGACTTGGCTAAAACTATGGGGCGGCAGTTCCTGAAGTTCTTGAGTATAGGCAGCAGGTAAAGTTCGATCGAGGTTAACAGGAGAAAGATCAATAATTGCCGCACTAATACCTCCTTTTTTACTGCCCACCAAATCCGCCCCCAAAATCGGCAGACCGTACTCAGGGCGGGGAAACATCACACAGTGCAGGATATCAAGATTATTGCCAACTTGAGCCAGTTCCAGATGCAGTTTACGGAATTGGGGCGTTTGGTAGCAGACATTTTCAATGACCAGTCTTTCGCCTTCGAGCTTACCTTCCACATAACCCAAGCCTTCAGGAATATGGTAGGGGGATAAATCCAAATATTTGTGCCAAGAAGCCTCGATCGCCTCGGCCATTTTTTGAATTAGGGGGTGTTGGTGCGATCGCAAAGAAGAATTATTACTAGATGTTTTAGGCAAATCAACATTAATCTCAGTCATAGAATTTCAAAGGTTTTCAAAGTTTTTAGATATATACAAAAAAAGATGGGCAAGATTACCCACCTTAGAACGAACCAAGAAAACTTATTAGCCTAGGAGAGCTTTTGCTCTGGCGACTACATTGTCAACGGTGTAGCCGTATTTTTCGAGGATCACATTCCCCGGAGCCGAAGCCCCAAAGCCTTCGATCGCAATCATATCTCCACCATCACCGATGTAGCGATGCCAGCCAAAATCAGAGGCAGCTTCCACCACGAGACGCTTAGTTACAGCTTTGGGAAGGACAGATTCTTTGTAGGCAGCATCCTGCTCTTCAAATAGCTCCCAACAGGGCAGGGAGACAACCCGGACTTTCTTGCCAGCTTCCCGTAACTGTTTAGCCGCCTCGGCACAAAGATACAACTCGCCACCAGTGCCAATCAGGATGATTTCTGGAGTGCCTTCAGAGTCAGACAGGATATAACCCCCAGTGGCAACTTTCTCAATGGTTGTGCCTTCGAGGTTGGGTAGGTTTTGGCGAGAAAAGGCAAGGAGAGAAGGACGTTTTTTGGCGGCAACGGTGTTCTCGATCGCCACCTTGTAAGCTCCAGAGGTTTCATTCCCATCCGCAGGACGGAAAACTAGTAAGTCAGGAATGGCTCGCAAAGAGGCAAGGGTTTCCACAGGTTGGTGGGTAGGACCATCTTCCCCTAGGGCGATGGAGTCGTGGGTCATCACGTAAATCACCCCGGCTTCGGCGAGAGCAGAAAGGCGGATGGCTCCCCGCATGTAGTCAGCAAAAACCAAGAAAGTCGCACAGTAGGGAATTAGACCACCGTGGAGGGCAATCCCGTTACAGATAGCTCCCATACCGTGTTCCCGGACTCCAAACTTCAGGTTCCGATTGACGTACTGTCCTTTTTGGAAATCCCCTGTTCCCTTGAGTTGGGTGTAGTTGGAGTGGGTGAGATCCGCAGAACCGCCTAGGAGTTGAGGGACGCTGCCAGCGATCGCATTCAAGGTAATTTCCGAGTGTTTGCGAGTTGCCAAACCTTTATCGGCTGGAGTGTAGGTAGGTAAAGACTTTTCCCAACCTTCCGGCAAGACACCACTCAAGAAAGCTTCAAACTGAGCCGCCTCCGTGGGATATTTACTCTTATAGGTAGCATAAACTTCATTCCACTCGGCTTCAGCACTTGCGCCTCTGTCTACAGCTTTGCGGAAATGAGCCAGAGCATCCGGGGGAAGTTCAAAGGGAGGAAATTCCCAGCTTAAATTTTTCCGAGTCAGTTCCACTTCACTCGCTCCCAGGGCTGCCCCGTGGACATCAGCAGTGTTACCCTTGTTGGGGGAACCATAACCGATCGTGGTGGTGACTTTGATCATAGAAGGCTTATCGGTGACAGACTTAGCCTCAGCGATCGCCCGGGCAATCCCTTCGAGGTCTGTATTCCCATCCGCAACGTGGAGAACATGCCAACCGTAGGCTTCAAATCTCTTGCTCACATCTTCAGTAAAAGAAACATCCGTAGAGCCATCAATGGAAATATGGTTGTCATCGTAGAGGGCGATGAGCTTGCCTAAACCCAAGTGACCAGCCAAAGAGCAAGCCTCCCCAGAAATTCCTTCCATATTGCAGCCATCCCCAAGAATCACGTAGGTATAGTGATCGACAATGGTGGCATCGGGCTGATTGAACCGAGCCGCCAAATGAGCTTCTGCCATCGCTAAACCAACACCATTGGCAATCCCCTGCCCCAGAGGTCCGGTGGTGACTTCCACCCCAGAGGTCATAAAGTTTTCTGGGTGTCCGGGGGTTTTGGATTCCCACTGGCGGAACTGTTTAATGTCATCAATGGTGACGCTATCGTAACCAGTCAAGTGCAAAAGAGCATACTGGAGCATACAGCCATGTCCCGCCGAGAGGACAAATCGATCGCGATTGCACCAAGCGGGATTCTTGGGGTTAAAGCGCATAAACTGATCCCAGAGGACAAAGGCCATGGGTGCGGCTCCCATGGGCAGACCGGGATGTCCAGATTTCGCCTTTTCAACGGCATCGATCGCCAAAAATCTAATGGAATTAATACAAAGCTCTGATAGGGTTGCTGCTGGCATAGTGATTAGGGATGGTTGTCTGAATAAATGTTAGGTTTGTGGATATTTTCTCATAGCAATGGTGACATTATGCCCCCCAAAGCCAAAGGAATTAGATAAAGCCACTTCTACCGTAGCTTGGCGGCTGGTGTGGGGAACGTAGTCTAGATCGCAGAGGGGATCAGGGTTATCTAAGTTAATGGTGGGGGGGATGTGGTCGTTTGCCACTGCCAGAATAGTTGCTACCGCTTCAATACCACCAGAACCACCCAAAAGATGACCAGTCATAGATTTGGTGGAACTAATCGCTACTTTGTAAGCACTTTCGCCGAGGGCTTGTTTAATAGCCGCAGTTTCGGTACTGTCGTTGGCTTGGGTGCTAGTGCCGTGGGCATTGATATAACTAACTTGGCTAGGATCAAGCCCTGCATCTTTCATAGCTAATTGCATAGCCCTTGCTGCTCCACTGCCCCCCGGCACTGGTGAGGTCATGTGGTAAGCATCACAGGTCATCCCGTAGCCAATCATTTCGCCATAGATTTTGGCTCCCCGGCTGAGGGCGTGTTCTAGTTCTTCTAATAAAAGTATTCCGGCTCCTTCGCCCATGACAAAGCCATTGCGATCAACATCAAAGGGACGACAGGCTTTTTGGGGTTCCTCATTGCGGGTAGACAAAGCCCGTGCTGCCGCAAACCCAGCAAAGGATAAGGGTGTCACCGCTGCCTCTGTGCCGCCACAGAGCATGGCTTGAGCAAAGCCTCTCTGCACCATGCGGAAGGCATCCCCCACGGCATTAGACCCGGCGGCACAGGCAGTGACGGTGCAGGTATTTGGTCCCTTGGCTCCGGTGTGAATTGCGGTTAATCCGGCGGCCATATTCCCGATCATCATCGGGATCATGAACGGACTACAGCGATCGGGCCCCCGGTTGAGGTAAATTTCCTGCTGATCCTCTAGGACTTTTAAGCCACCAATGCCCGTGCCAATAATGACTCCCACCTGTTCAGCATTCAGGGCTGTGATCTGAAAATTCGCATCAGCAAGGGCTTGTTTACTGGCGGCGACAGCAAATTGGGCAAAACGATCCATACGCTTTGCTTCTTTTTTTTCCAGATAATCATGGGGATCAAAACCCTTGACTTCTCCAGCAATGCGGCTATCATGGCGAGCGGGGTCAAAAAGAGTAATGGGAGCGATACCGTTTCGCCCACTAATCAAACCCGCCCAATAGTCCGCTGGGTTGTTTCCTAGGGGAGTAATCGCCCCCAAACCAGTGACTACAACCCGTTTTAGTTCTACGCTTGTCATAATATGCAAAGGGTCTTAGTTTCCATGCTCAGGTCAATGTTCCGGGTGAGAGCGATTCTCTAATCATCGTAATTAAAAAAATCGAATAAATTTAATTAAAAGAATTTAACTAAAAGAGAGAAGCTACACCAAAGCCCATGTTTTGAGATACGCCGGAGTTAGGCAGAGACTTCTGTTTTCGCAATGATGTAATCTACAACTGCTTGAACGGTGATAATTTTCTCCGCCGCTTCATCGGGAATTTCGATGTCAAAAGCCTCTTCGATCGCCATGACTAGCTCTACAGTATCCAGAGAGTCAGCATTCAGATCATTGGCAAAATTAGCTTCTGGGGTAACTTTTTCTGGTTCTATCTCTAGTTGAGTAGTTACTATTTCTTTTACTTTTGCAAAACGTCGTCTTGAGTCATAGCAATGTACTTATTTAAATTTAGGTTGTTGATTTGCTCCCCAATTTTCAGGGACATCTTCAGGATTTCTTTATCTTATCCGAAAGCGGGCTGGAATTATCAGTCAAAGCCATTAGTTATTTTTGCTCCCATCTTCCCAAATGCAGATACTAGAAGTACTGCCAACATAATAGAAATTATCATTTAGGATTTTGGGAATCTCTAGAAATAATCTCTAGGATCGGTTCTCAAAACTACAGTATTTATATGTAGGGTGGGCATTGCCCACGTTACCCCCACTAATAGCGGATAAAACCTTATTTTGTGTAAGCCCTAATTTGCTGTAAAGGCTTAAGAACCGATCGAGATGTCAATAGAAATTATCCTAGGCTACCAAAAACTAAACCAAAGCTGCGGCTGGTTGGGGAATCTCCCACCGTCCCACGGCTCTGCCGATTACCCCCAGCTCGCCCATGAGTCGATCGAACTTCTCTGGGTTGAGGGATTGGGGTCCATCAGACAGAGCCTTAGCGGGAGCGGGGTGGACTTCGATCATCAGGGAATCTGTGCCGGCGGCGATCGCCGCTAGAGCCATGGCTGGTACGTATTCCCATTTCCCTGTCCCATGACTGGGATCAATCATGATGGGCAGGTGAGTTAGTTGGCGGAGGACTGGGATACAAGCCAAATCTAGGGTATTGCGGGCGTACTGGCGATCAAAAGTCCGAATTCCCCGCTCACAGAGGATGACATTGGGATTTCCAGCCGCCAGAATATACTCTGCCGCCATCAACCAATCTTCGATCGTCGCCGCCATGCCCCGCTTCAGTAGCACTGGCTTCTCCTGCGCTCCAACTTTCTTGAGGAGGGAAAAGTTTTGCATATTTCTTGCTCCCACTTGCACCACATCTGCTACTTCCACAATTTTATCGAGGTCAGCAGCATCCATGACTTCGGTAATAATTCCCAATCCAGTAGCTTCTCTAGCAGCCGCAAGAAGATCTAAGGCACTCTCGCCGTGTCCTTGGAAAGCATAGGGAGAAGTTCTGGGTTTGTAGGCTCCGCCCCGGAGAAACTTTGCCCCTGCGGCTTTAACTCGCTTGGCGGTGGCAATGATCATTTCTTCATTTTCGACAGAACAGGGACCAGCAACTACGGAAATGGGATGATGCTTGCCGATCGCCACTTTCCCATCGGGGGTATTCACCCAAACTTCGCTATATTCACCGTTTCTGTACTCTAGGGAAGCCTTCTTAAAGGGCTGCTCCACTCTCAGCACCTGTTCGACCCAAGGGCTAAACTCCTTTAATTGCATATTGTCTAGTTCTGCTGTATCACCCACTAGACCAATTACTGTTTTGTGTTTCCCCACAATTCTTTCTGGACTCACGCCAAAAGTAGTAGATAGTTCTTCACAAACCCTTTCTAACTCAGCTTCAGGAGTCCCGACACGCATGACAACAATCATGATTTTAATCCTTTAATATTGAAGATTCTTGATATTTTAAGTTCAGGTAAAACTTTATAGCTATTATTCATGACTCCAGACGGATTCTAGAGATTGCTTTAAATAAATTCAGATTCTTTAATAGAACTTACCCACAAATATTGGTGTTAAGTTTTTGGTGTTAAGTTTTGATTGTTAAGCCGTTTAATCCCAAAAACTACATCCCAAACACTACTTTAAGCTCTTCTGCCTTGCTTCCTGCCAAGCTCCCACAAGACGCTGAAAATTAATGGTGAACTCTTGCCAGCCCAAGATACTCCCCGGTACATCCTCTTCCCAAGAAGCAGAAATCACCCCGTAGCTCAATCCCAGAACCCCCAGCCCAAACCAGCCCATACTCACTAGCAGCACCGCCGTATTCGGGAGATCAAACAAATCGTTGATAACTATAAAATAGCTCCCCAGAAAAGTTAATACTCCCATTAAGATCGGGAAGCCCGATAGAAATATCATCCGCTTGACCATGCGGTTGCTCACAGCGTCAGGAATTGCCAAATCCTGTCGATCGAGGGGAGCTTTTTTTAGCTTCTGCTCTAAGGGTTTTGCTGCCTTCTTCTCTGATTTCCCTTGCTTTTCCTTGGT
This sequence comes from Coleofasciculaceae cyanobacterium SM2_1_6, assembly GCA_012031635.1. Lineage (GTDB taxonomy): Bacteria > Cyanobacteriota > Cyanobacteriia > Cyanobacteriales > JAAUUE01 > JAAUUE01. Next base: position 18,906 of record JAAUUE010000011.1, read on the forward strand.
AGGCAAAGGTTTGGGAGTTTTGGCGGTCACCTTTTCAGGTTCGGGAGTAGCTTTGGGACGTTTTTTGCGGGGTTCAAAGGGGAGACGGTCTGGGGATGGCTCCGACATAAGTAAATCCTTGCGTTTGACTTTGGCTTAAACTTTGGCTTAAACTCTGGCTTAAATTCTGGGCTTAGATTTTGAGCTTAGGTTTTGGGCTTAAACTCTGGCTTAATTCTGAGTGTCGCTAGAATCTGGTTTAACCCCGGATGCCAAGACGCTGAATCAAGGCTGTGTACTTGCTGGCATCTTTCTTTTGAATATAGCTCAACAAGCGCTTGCGCCGTCCAATCATTTGCATGAGTCCCCGCCGGGAAGCATAGTCTTTTTTGTTGGTTCTGAGGTGGAGGCTAAGACGACTAATTTTTTCTGAGAGAATGGCGACTTGAACTTCAGGAGATCCGGTGTCAGTTTCATGAACCCGGTAATTTTCCATGATTTCTTGCTTGTTTTCTTGGGTCAAACTCATAAATTTAAGGTAGGTAGGGTACTTAGTTAATGTAGTTAATGTAGTTAATTAGGGATTGATTAGGGCTGGCAATCCTCTGATCGCAGATGATAGCAGAGAGTTTTTCTTTAAGATTCCAGTTCTCAAGACACTAAGTTATGACTCGGAATTCCTGCCCCGGAATAATTACCACGGCTTGATTGGGAGTCAGGTTCGATCGCTCAATTTACCAGAGGTAGGTCAATAATTTTCTGGAATTTTTTGGAAAGATTTTCTGGAAAATTCCAAGTTGATTATAAAGTTGATCTTGGGCAGGTAAAGAGCCAAAGGTCTTGATAGGCTTTTGTTTAGGGGTTTTCCTAAATGCAGATAGCTCTGAGAAATCTTAAAAATTAGCTTTAAGGTTTTAAATAATAGCACCATTTCCACAAATTCCATACTACTATACAACCAGCTTTTTGTGGAGAAAACCCTCCTGAAAACACCAGATAGCCCATAATAGAAGAGAATTAACCTTTTTGGCAGCGTTAGGCTGAGGGATATGAAGATATGAAGCAGCAAGGAAAGCTCTTCTTCTTTTGTGGAAAGATGGCGGCAGGAAAATCAACCCTAGCAAGGGAGATAGCACAGCGAGAGAATGCAGTGTTATTAGTCCAAGATGATTTTTTGAGCAAGTTATTTCCGGGCGAAATTGTCGATATTCCTAGCTTTATTAAGTATTCATCAAGGCTAAAAGATGCTCTTACGATCCATATCTGCTCACTCCTCTCCCAGGGAATCCCTGTTGTCCTTGACTTTCCCGGCAATACAAGAAAACAACGTAACTGGTTTCGTGAGCTATTTGAATCTGCAAATGCCGATCATGAGTTGCACTATGTTGATGTAACTGATGATTTGTGCAAGCGTCAACTACGAGAACGGAGCAAAGAACTTCCTGAAGGATCAGCTTTCACGAGCGATGCCGAGTTTGAGGCAATTACAAAATACTTCGAGGCTCCAGCAGAGGAGGAAAACTTTAATATCATTCTTCATCAGCGTTTCTAGCTTTTATCGATCACTATTTTTATCATCATAATTAATACACTAAATCTTTTAATGTTGCGATCGCAAACCTACTCAATGAATCTCAAAAAGCAAGAATTTAATTAGGAGTCTTTATGATGAAAACTTCATTCAATCAAGAACCAGTGATTATTCGGACGGAGCGTGGTTTGACGATCGCAGGGACACGCATTAGTATTTACGATGTCATGGATTTTTTAAAAGCTCAGTATCCATCAAAGCTTATTCAAGATAGATTCAACCTCACGGATACTCAAATAGATGCTGTCTTCTCTTACATTGAAGTAAACCGCCCCCAAGTAGAAGCTGAGTATCAAGAAGCCCTACGCACAAGAGAAGAAATTCGCCAGTATTGGGAAGACCATAACCGTGAGCATTTTGCACGCCTTGCAACAAAACCGCACAAACCAGAGCAAAAAGCACTCTGGGCGAAACTTGTAGCCCAAAAAGCAGAGCGAGTCTCAGTAAAATCATGAATTTTTTGGTTGACTATAATCTAAGTGGCTATGCTGTGGTCTTTCTCGGTATTTTAACTAAGCGTGGCTGGCTGGAGTTTTTCTCTATTCAGTTTCTTACTTTTAGAGAAATTGGACTGTCTATGGATAGTAGCGATCGAGAAGTTTGGAATTATGCTCAAGTCAATCAAATGATAATTATTACTGCAAACCGAAATATGAAGGGGCAAGATTCTTTAGAGCAGATAATGCGTGAGTATAATAATGCAACTTCATTTCCCATTGTCACTATTGGAGACCTCGACCGTCTTGATGAGTCTGAGTATCGAGAACGATGTGTTGACCGTCTGATTGAGATTGTATTGGAGCTTGATAATTACATGGGAGTTGGTCGGCTTTTCATTCCTTAAAATAAAACAATTAACTTAACCTAGACTTTAGTATAAATAATTAATGATTAGTTACCTCCGGGGCGTTCCCATCGAAGCCAAAGTGATTGGCAATCGGGCTGTGGTGATTTTAGAAGTAAATTCCTTGGGCTATGAGGTGCAGATGCCGCCGAGGATGATTCCTATGTTGCCCTTGGGTGAGAGTTTGCAAGTGTTTACCCATGTGCAGATGCGGGAAGAACAGCCCTATTTGTATGGATTTACAAAGGCGATCGAGCGGGATTTGTTTCGGCAATTAATTACAGTCAGTGGTGTGGGGGCGCAGGTGGCGATCGCCCTGATTGATAGCCTAGAAATTGAGCAGTTAGTAGAAGCGATTGTTACAAATAACATTAAAATTCTCACCCAAGCTCCCGGTGTCGGCACAAAAACCGCCGAACGCCTTGCCCTAGAACTCAAAACCAAACTTGCCAAGGAATACAGACTCACGGGGCTGCCAGCCGATCGAGGCTCCCTGCAAAATTCTGCCCTCCAAGAAGATGTGGAAATGACCCTCCTTGCCTTGGGTTATAGCCCAGTAGAAGTTGACCAAGCCCTAACAGCCTTGAGTAAGGATGCTCAACTACAAGCCAATCCCCAAGCCGAAGAGTGGATCAGGAAAGCGATCGCGTGGTTAGCAGACTAGTAGAGGCGACTTAACACATAATCTGTCAAATCCATCAGGGCTTGGCGAGGCTCCGAGGGGGGTAAATCCTTGAGTTCTTGGACAGCGATCGCTGCGTATTTTTTGGCAAGTTCCTGCGATCGAGCAATCCCCTCACTCTCTTTCACCAGCGCCAGAGCCATTGCCAAATCTCCCTCCTCCTTAAACTCCCGTTCAATCAACACTCCCAAGTAGGGCTTTTCTTCTAGGGCAAATAACACCGGAGCCGTCAGGTTGCCACTTGCCATGTCTGCTCCGGCGGGTTTACCTAGGGTTTCGGCAGAGCTAGTAAAATCAAACACATCATCCACTACTTGAAAAGCCAAGCCCAGATTTCGCCCATACTCGTAGAGATGATCCGCCATCTCTGCCGAAACCCCACTGAGAACTCCCGCCGCCTTGGCACTGTTGGCAATCAGGGAGGCAGTTTTAGAGTAGGACTTTTGAATATATTCTTCAAGGCTAATTTCGATATTAAAGCCACTTAAACTCTGTTGAATTTCCCCCTCCGCCATATCCATGATTACCTTAGACAAGAGCTTCACCACTTCTAAGTTGTCCAGATTTGCCAAATACCACGAAGACTGCGCAAACAAAAAATCCCCAGCGAGGACTGCGACTCGGTTGCCAAAATTGCTGTGTACTGTTGGGACATTCCGGCGTAGGGCGGATTCATCCACCACATCATCATGGACGAGGCTAGCCGTGTGGATCATCTCAGTGATCTCTGCTAAACGCCGATGCCGGGGGGTAAGCTCTTGGTTGGGCATCGTGGCACGGGAAACCAACAGGACGATCGCTGGTCTGACCCGTTTCCCGGATACCTCAAATAGGTATTCTGCCGCCGCATAGAGAATTGGATGCTTTGCCCCCACCAGATTTTTTAAGTTATCTGTCAGGAGTTGTAAATCTGCTTCGACGGTCGCAAAGAGAGAAGTAACAGAAGTCATGGATTAGGGGAAGTTGGCTCAACGTTTACGAAAGTTTACACGTTCTTTAATTAAGTCTAAGCTAATCCCGTAATTCTGGAAAGTAGATATTTGTTGATAACGGCTAGACCTCTTTAACCACGGATAATTTTGACCTTTTTCACATACAGGAAATTCTAAATCACTCGTCATTTTGACCTTTCTCCTGACTATATTTTGAGTTATTATTTCCTCTAAGCTACAGCAAACCCAGTTTCGGCACGAATTTGAGGCTCATGGAAGGCAAGAACAATATCATCTTTAGGAACACCAGCCTTGATTAGTTCTGTGGCAATGCCGTCTTCTGTCCAGTCTTCTTCAATCCAGAATTTATTGTCACGCAAGCGTACATAAACTGTTGCGCCACTGAAGCGATCGCCCTTTTGCCAACCCAGGGTCATCCAGAGATAATGCCCTTTTGCTTCATCGGTAATCAGAAAGGTTTCGATATTTCGATCGGGTTTTTGGTGACAGCGATCAATGTGGGCAGTAAGAATACTTTTAATAATTTGGGGATAGTCATTTAGTTTATCCATTGGGTAATTTACTCCCCGTCTTCTGTGTTTTCTAGTTCCTCTGAAATCAAATTCTGCAAGTCATCATCACAGTGAGTTTGTAAATGAATCGTTGCTGCCAATAACTCTGCTAATATTTCTACTTTTTGCTTGGCATTCAAACTATCTAATTGGAGTTGATTAGTAAGGGCAATGACATTTTGACATTCTTCGCTCAACTCAAGAATAAGTCGATTTAAGGTAGAATTATCAATAGCTATTTTAGATTTTTCTCTAAGTTGCATTATTTCCTCCCCAGACGTTTTAGAGCCTGCTGAATTCCTTTGTCAAAGGCAAATATTTCTCTTTCCCAGTGCTTGATCAAGCCTAAATCTGGGGTTTCTTTTAATAATTCTAATCTAATCTTTTCCCTATGTTCTACAATTCTCTTTTCTAAAGATTGAATGGCTTTACGGTGATTTTGTTTGCCCATAAGCAATAGAAGTTTATTTTTACCAATTGCTACAGCCAGAAGATAGCGGGAGAAATTTTGCAGTGGTGTAGTACGCAGGAGGCAGAAACTAGAGGGGACTTCTGGGAGGGCGCATTGCTGGGCAAGAGAGCGCTGAAACACCACAAAACCTGTAGCGAAGTGATCCAAAATAAACTTTTTTAGATCGACTGGAGCCTTTATATGCTACAGTTTACAAGTCTCGATGCGAGAATGCGCTACCCACACTACCCCATACCCCCAATCCCTCACCCCCATCCCCTCTACCTCCCTCCCTAACTCATCTACACTCCTCACCCTCGGGAGGTGCCCCCTAGGCGCTCTCATTTCAAAAATAAGTTCATTATAAGCTCTGAATTTATCGTTCTCTTGCCATCCTACTTGATCGTAGAGTTTTCGCCAATCCTTGCCGACTTGGTTATAAATTTCATTCTGGACACTAAACCCAAAGCGTTGATTGCTATTTTGTAACCAGAGTTGGTTTATGGTGCGTAAATCTTGGCAGGGGAAATTCTCAATGGCTTTTGCATCTAACCAACCTTCTTTCTCTCGAAGAGACACGTACAGCATCATCCGAGTTGTTTCTTGGTCTGCTTCTTTATACTTCTGAGCCACTAACAAGTCTCTTAACTTTGTATAGTCTGCTCCTACTTCGCTTGCTAAACTTCCCCCACCCAAAGTATTGGGCGTAGCAGCAACGGCAGGGGAGGGAGAACTTGAAATAAAAGTATTGGGCGTAGCAGCAACGGCTGGGGAGGGAGAACTTGAAATATTAGAAGGCGAGTTTTGTTGACTTGACTGGTAGGCTTGCCAAGCAGTCCACGCTTGACTTACTCCGGCAGCGGCGGCAACAACGGTAGCAATTATTCCAATGGTCTCAAGTCTTGTTTTATGCACAAGGGTAATTGAATTAGGAAATATTTGATTCCAAGTGTAACAAGGAAATTGAGGGGTTGTGAGGTTAGTTTCTATCCATTGTCTATAGGGAGTATTTGATCCCAGCTTTTTTCAGACGGTTGAGGGCTTCGCCTAGGCGATCGTTCTCTGCGATCAAGCTAATTCTCACGTAGCCTTCCCCACAGGAACCAAAGGCATTCCCCGGCGTAAACACTACCCCCGTTTCTTGCAACACCTTTAGGGCAAAATCCGTAGAGCTAATCCCCACCGGACAGGGAATCCATAGGTACATAGTTGCCTGAGATTTGGGAATATCCCAGCCCAGTTCCCCCAGCCCTTTAATCATGAAGTCCCGCCGATCGCGGTAGCGAGTTTGCACATCTTGGAGGTAGCTATCTGGCAATTGCAGGGCAGTTTCAGCAGCGGTTTGGAGGACGGAGAAAATCCCATAATCGAGGTTAGTTTTCAGAGTCCGTAAGCCTTGGATCACCTGATTATTCCCCACCACAAAGCCCACTCGCCAGCCCGCCATATTATAGGTTTTGGAAAGGGTATGAAACTCCACCCCAATGTCCTTGGCTCCGGGAATTTCTAGAAGACTAGTGGGTTGATAACCATCAAAGGCTAACTCGGCGTAACAGAGATCATGGACAAGGAGAATTTCGTGCTTCTTGGCAAAAGCGACAATTTCCTCAAAAAATTCCCTAGGAGCCACCGCTGTCGTGGGGTTGCTGGGATAGTTGAAATACAGCATCTTGGCTTGGGCTGCCACTTCGTCAGGAATTGCGCCGAGGTCAATTAACCAGTCATTCGCTGCACAGAGATTGAGGCTGTGAATTTTGCCGCCAGCAATTAAAGGGCCCCGGAAATGGGCGGGGTAGGCGGGGTTGGGAACGAGGACGACATCGCCGGGATTGATGTACGCCATGGCTAAGTGAGATAAGCCTTCCTTGGAGCCAATCAGGGGCAGGGCTTCGCTGTCGGGGTCGAGGTGGACATTGTAGCGGCGGTGATACCAGTTGGTGATGGCTTTGCGGAAATTGGCGGTGCCTTCAAAGGGGGGATAGCCATGATTGAGGGGATTTTTGAAAGCCTCGATCGCACTATCAATCACGGGCTGGGGCGCAAAACCATCGGGATTCCCCATGCCGAGGTCAATTAAATCTAAACCCTGTTCCCTTGCTCTGGCTTTGAGTTCATCTAAACGAGCAAAAACGTAGGGGGGCAGAGCCTTAATGCGATCGGCAGTGGTAATTTTCATGGGGTTAATGTTAGGAGCTAATTGTCGGCAAATTATTTAGATTTTTTTGTAGTAACGACTTCAGTCGCTAAAAACTTTTCAGATATCCTCATAAAAGATCAGAAAGTAATATCTAGTGTGATTAATCATAGTTACTAATTTTATGGACAAATATCCACACAACTAGCTTTATAAGGTTTTACCCTTACCGGGCTAACTACGAGCCTCTCTATCAGCTTTCCATCAAAGACAGAGTTGCCAACTACTTTTCTTAATATATTCAAGCTGCCATTAAGATCAGCATTATACTTTTTGCCATGAGAAGCTATAAATAAACCTCTTTTCACCCTCTTACCAAGGTATACCACCTGTTTTTTGATTGGCTCAAAATCAAGAAAACTACATTTTGACGTGTAACTTTCCTCAGTAACAGTCACTTTAATTCCTGCTAACTGAGCTTTGTATTCCAATTGCTGAATAAATCTTGCGTGAGGGATAGAAGTAAAAGATTGATTAGTTCGCTTACCTAGATTTAGATTTTGTTTCCAGTTATCGTTTTTACCGATAATAAGATGGGTGACATCTTGTTTGACCAGTTGCTCAATAATGAAACGACTAGAGGTATGGAGGTAATAATCCATTTTTGCATTGCGCTTATTAGTCAATGCGGCTATTTTGCGGGAAAAAAATCTATCATTAGGTAGTTGAGACTGAAGTAAGGATATTACTTTATTGTATTGTTGGTTACATGCCTTTAGAGCTTTTCCACAAACAATAAACGGAGGGAAATTAGGACAATTACTGCCCACTGTAGCTAAGTTATTTAAGCCTATATCTACAGCAGCAACTCTATCATTGATTTCTATTTTTGGCAGTTCTTGCTCATAGACAATTTCTGCAACATAGAATTGACCTTTGGGAATTAGCCTTACTTCTTTCAAGGTAGAAATCTTGGTTTTTAGTTTTAATTGCAATCCCGAAAGAACAGCAAAACCTTTAGCTAGCCATGTTTTTGATACAGCCTGATAGTTAAAGGTGAGAATGTTTCGCCCTGACTCTTTATCTTTGTATCTAGGTAGTTTTGGTTTACCCAGAAACTTGGTTGCATCAGATCGATAGGCTTTCAAGGCTTCAATATAGGAATTAAAGCTATTGCTTACCTGTTTGATTACCAGTTGCGAAACCTTTCTAGGTAAGGCTTGGTAATCTACGCCAGCCTTTAGCTGATGATAAAGATTGTTAAGAGGATGTCTGAAAAGGGTAGTGCCAAAAAGAAAAAGAAGGATTAAGCTCGAAAATAAACTAATCCTTCAACAAAAATTATGTCACTATCATACCCAACAGACATGACAGATGCACAATGGGAATTAATTCAGCCTCTATTACCCCAAGCAAAACCCGGTGGTCGTCCCCGCTCTACTGACCTGCGTAGTGTTGTCAATG
>JAAUUE010000294.1 GCA_012031635.1 Coleofasciculaceae cyanobacterium SM2_1_6
GACTGGGTTATTAACGGGGCAGGATTTGTTAAATGGTCTGTCAAGGTAGGGATTTGGGGCAGGGGATTTTGTTGCCAACCGGTGATGTTAAAACATGGAGAGATGAAATTTCTTGATGATACGACCGTGGAGGAAGTGAGTCAGGGTTTGGGAGTGGCGATCGAGCCTGTGGGTGATATCAAAGAACTAATTACAGCTTGCCTCAATTATAGGGAATAGACTATGCCAAGAAAGTGGAAACTAGCAATTTATTTCCTCACTGGATTAGTAATTGTTGTTGCCTTGGGGTTGCTGCTTAATTTCTGGCAGTCTGGCAATAATCCACCCCCAGAGAGAGTTTCTAACTATTCCCTATTTCGGAACCAAAACCAGCTTACTTTTGAAAATTATTATACGGGGAACTATCCTCCTAATTTATACCAACCTGTGGCTCATTGGACTGGCAGATTGATTTTGCCGGATGTCTCTATCAGGAATCAACAAATTAGTCATCTTAATAGTCAAAGTAATCCACAAACTAATAATCAAGTCAACAATCAAAGTAGTCTGCAAACTAATAGGCAAACCCAAATTAATGAGGCAAATAGTAATCAAACTAATAGACCCCTTGGCAATCAAGCAGTGTTTTTTGAAGTTCACCATGCCGATGCTCAACATCAAAATTTACGGGGGCAAGTTGTGAATCTCCAGTGGGAGAATCGAGCCGTGGTTAATGACTATCGCCGCCGGACGACGAGGGATATTAGCTTTACCGCCAAAACTTGGCAGAGCCTAAAATCTGGAAATATTCATCCCGATCGCCTTAATAACTTGCCATCTGTTGATCCCCTAGAATCCTTGACGGGAGCGAGACCAGAGGATGACCTGATCGTGAGCATAGCTCCAGTGGAAGTTAGGGAATCTCCGCAGGGGAATATAACTTTGGTGATTGCCTCAGAGCCGGAGCAGGTGGTGGGGAGTTTCTATGGTTTGGTGCAGATTATTGCTAGGGAAAAAAGTAATCCTAGTAATTCTGGGGATCATTTGGGTCGTAATTCGGGGAGCGATCGCTTCCTTGTGCGGCATTTTAACCAAGGGTCTCGCCGATTTGATGGCAGCCAAGAGGTGATGGTTATTCCCCAAGTTGTGGTTGATCGAGAGGGTGTGCGGCGATCGACCAACCAAGATATGGAGAAATCGCCTTTCAACGCTACGGGCTGGTATGTCTACGGAGCCAAAAATTCCCAAGGGATATTTACGGTTCAAGCGCTGGAACCAAGGGAACTCCTGCAAGTTCCACCCCAGGTAACTCAATCAACTCCCAGCGAGAACAGGAACTATCTAGAACAGCAACTCTGGGAAAATCCCCAAAAAAATACTGCGACTTCGGTACTCTTAACTAGTCCTAGCCCAGCCCCTTGGCAGGAGGGCGATCGAGCGATCGTGATGCATATTTTCGGCGGTATCGGTGGCAAAAAAGCGGAACCCCAAGCCCTAGGCATGATTGTCACCGGACATTTTAGCTACGGCACTGCCCAAATTATCCGGGAACCCCTGACTGGAGAACTACGCTGGCGGCTCACCTACCACCAAGTCTACGCCCACAATCCTGACGGGATCATATCTGGCAAAGTCAACTGGGCAGAATACATGGGCAATCTGGAGCGGGGCTGGTTGGGCAGTCGTCCGGTGGCGGATGCGCTGATTCGTTTTCCTCCGGTCACGGAAGAGTATGATTTTGGGGGCAATAAGTTATCAGTTATGGGGGAGTTTACTACCCAGTTACAAGTGATGATGGCCCGGTATCGGACGGGGAATGGGACGGGGGCGGCGCTGGTGACTCCGGCGACTTCCTGTGTGCAGGATTCTAATCAAGCTCTCTACATCACGATCCAAAAAATCACCAACCAAGTAGCCCAAAATCCCCAAATTCAAACTTGGCTGGCGGCTAACCCCGATCATCCCCAAACCCAACGCTTCAACCAGTTAGTTACCCTAGGCAAAGCCCTCAAAAAAGAACTAGTTCCCCTAGGAATCATCCGGGCAGATTGGCAGGAGCAAGTCACGGAAGGCACAGGGACACAGCGAGATAATAGTGTATTGGGAGATTTCTTTAGTGGGATCACCACTTGGCGGACTCTGTTACCCCGTCCAGCTTTCGATCGCCTCGCCCAAATTTTCCTAGACCAAGGAGCTGATCTCTGGTTCCTCCGCACCAACCAAATCGGCGGCAATGATCCAGACATCCTACCCCTAGCCCCCACCGCCCCTTTTTCCTAAAAGTTGAGCATGATCGAGAATTTCGGCAACTTTATGTACGAATTAGTCTTTTAAATTGTAGGCTTTTACCACCGAAGTTGATTAATAGTCCGACTTCTAGCTTATAGACTTTGAGATAGTTTAAGGCTTGGGCTAGGTGAACGTCTTCGAGTTGGATTACTGCTTTGAGTTCGACTAATATTTTTTCTTCAACGACAAAATCAGCCCGGCGGGTCCCGATCGGCTCTGGGAGGTTTTTGTAATAGATATGTTGTTCAATTTCTCTAGCAAAGGTTAATCCCGCCTGATGAAATTCGTAGGCTAAGGCTCTTTGATAGATAACTTCTTGGAAGCCATTACCCAGAAATTTATGGACTTCAAAGGATGCACCGATAATTTTTTGAGTGATCTCTTGGTATTTTAATTCCATCGTTTAGAACACGGATTAGGCGGATTAAAGGATTTCACGGATTTTGAACACGGATTTTATGGGATTACGCTAATTTCACGGATTTTGAACACGGATTTTATGGGATTACGCTAATTTCACGGATTTTGATGGTCTGCTACTGTCACAAATAACTTAATCTGCGCAATCTGTGTAATCCGCCTAATCCGTGTTTAGCGTTTCAATGGTCTATATACTTTAGCAGATAATTTAATCCGTGCAATCTGTGTAATCCGCCTAATCCGTGTTCCGACTTTTTATTATCCGCATCTCCTCCTCACTCAATCCATAAAGCCGCGCTACTATTTCGTCTATTTCCTGTTCCCATTGGCTGACGTTTTGACCTTTGGCTTCTAGGCATTTCTGGACTAGGGTTTCTATGACTTTTTGTTCTGCTTCAGTAGCGGCGGGAAGAGAGTCTCTTTTAGCTTTTCGATAGTTGCGATCGCTCTCCAACTTCTCCTGAGTAAGTCTGGATAATACGTGAATGGCTGAGGGGATTCATAATGATACTACGGTAGATATCGATATCAAAGGCTAAGAGTTCATCAACGTATAAAGTACCATCGTTTTTCTTAGCTTTTCTGACTTCTTTCCAAAAATCATCGCTTGATAGTTTTTTGACTTCTTCTTTATAAATAATCTTTATGCCTTTTGCATTACAAAACTCTTTAAGAATGACTTCAAAGGCGATGCGTAGATAGACCGCAGCTATTCTTGGCTCATGGTGAATATTTAGATAATCCTTAGCTTTTTCTAAATAGTCTTTGTCCTGTTTCCAGATGGGGACTTCTGCAATTACTTTTTCATTGCCATCATCATCTTTAATTTTAATTTCGCCACGATAGAGTTCTTTATAGATCCATTTGTTGCCATCTAGTCTTTGTTTAAGGATTTCATACCATTCACGATCGTAGGTCATTAAGAAAATTTGATATTCGCTAAATTTTTCTTTGATAATATCAATTAGTGGTAAACGGTTAGACATATCTAAACCAATAAAGATATCATCTAGGACTAATAGTTTTAGTTTTGGTTTGGGGGCAATTAATAAAGAACTTAGATAAATACTAATGGCGATCGCTGTGAGTTTTGCCTCGTTAAGAAAGTGGTGGGGGCTATCAACTAGTTCGTTAAGTAGTTTAATATTTAAGAAAATTTCTTTGTCTTTAATACTATTTTCTTTGTTTTCTGGATTGTATTTGGCATCATAGTTAAAATTGACACCTTGAAAATCAAAGGATATTTTAATTGCATGGCTAAAGTAATTTATGAGGCTACTAATTTCATTTTGTAGTTCATTTAGTTTTGATTGCAGTCCACTATTAAATAAATTAGCTGATTGTTGAAATTGCGGAATTTGACGAGTGTTGCTAGGGCGTTTGGGGACTGTATCTACTAACTCTTGCCATTGTTGGGAGAAGGTTTTGGTAGGGGTGATATCGTTAATACATTGTGCTAAAAGGGATTTAACTAGTAAGTCAAAGATATTGACTTTTGATTCTTGACGATGGACAAAGTGGACTTCAAGTAGTTTTTTATAATCTAAAATTCCTTTGGCTTGGGCTGCATCTCTAATTTCTTGGATATCTGTGGTGTTGATATCGGGCGACCATTTACTAATAATGTTTGGTTTGTTTGTACTTTCTCTAAGAGTTAGTTCGATGTAACGAGAATTTTGCGATTGGAAAATATTTCTATAATCATCAAAATCTAAGCCTTTGGTTGAAGACTCTAGAACATATTGAATGGCAAGTAAGAGTGATGATTTGCCGCTACCATTTTCACCATAGAGTAATAAATTTTGCTTACCTCTTTCTCCTTCTTTTGCAAATTCGATGATGTGATTGCCATAAAAAGCCCGAAAGTCTTGAATTTCTAGCTTAATAATTCTCATGTTTGACCTCTAATAATTTTTACGATGTCAAGGTTGCCAAGAAAATAAATATTATTTCTAATCGGGTGATCTCTATCAAATAGCCGCCGAAATATGACCCGCAGTTCTGTTATTTTATCGCCTTTGATTTTGTCGATGTTTGGGAGATTTTCTTGCAGGAGATGACGCATGAAGTATTTGTCTCCTGCGTGGAGTTCTTCGGGTAAATATAGCTCCATGACTGCGGCATCAATGATCTGCTCGAAGTAACTAAGCATTAACTGGTCATCGGCAGATGCCATAAATTCTTTGCCACTGCTAGGAATATCTTTGAGGTCGGCGGTGAGGTGGAGGACATAGCCTACAAGGGTTTCTATGGCTTTTTGTTCTGCTACAGTGGCGGTAGGGATAGGTAATTCTTCAATTTCATAACTGTTCACATGATTATTTGTACTTGTTTTGCGAAATATCCAATCCAATATACTTGAGTTAAGTAATCCAAGAATAAACAAATTATTAGCTGATTCTTTTAGTAACATTTTATTGACAGTGTGTCCAAACAAAAATCTTTCATTTGTTGGTGTTAAAGCGAAATGCAATCTAAATTTATCTACCGTTCCAGTAATATTCTGAGAAACAAGATAATTTAGCTTGATATTCTTAGCCTGCTGTTCAGTTTTAAAATTAATATCTAGAAATTCATTAGTGTTTTTATCTAGATAAAATCGGTGAATATTTTTTCCTCGATATAACTTGACAGGAGTTATTTCATTGGAGAAATTTTGCTTGTGTGAGGTTAAATTAAAATCACCTTGAGAAATTTCGACAATAAATTCTTTTAGTTTTTTTGAATCCTTAATAACTTTGCGTAATATATTAAACTCAAAAGGTTTAACAAGTGGTATAAAGAAACCAACAGGATATAAATTTAACAAATCTCTTTGACATATTGTAGATACTTGAAGGTCTTCCATTGACTTGCTAGAGTTATCACTCGAAATAATAAATTTATGATTTTCACTAGGCTCACTCTTAGAAAATAAAACTATACAAGTACCTTGTAAAACTGAATCAAATACTTTTTCTTCTGAGTTTTCAGGGATTTTTGGAAATTCTATTATAGATATTAACTGTGTCCGCTTTAATAACAGTTCTCTTGTAAATTGAGCAGATAAATCACACATTATACTACTTTGATGTATTTAAAATTTGATGAAA
>JAAUUE010000295.1 GCA_012031635.1 Coleofasciculaceae cyanobacterium SM2_1_6
GGCACTGTCACCGCCAATCCCTATCCCGTCCAACGTTTCACCCCCAAGCCGCCAATAGTGTCACCCTTGCCAATATTTTTCAATACCGTCAAGACCGCAGTTTTCATCCCTACCATTTTGGTTGGATGTGGGTTCTTCCCTCTGGCTGAGTGGCGGGGCGGCGACTCTCTACGCTGCGCCCATTTTTCTCAAGGGCTGGCAAGGACAACCTTGGACGGTGGAGAATGACTATGATGCTGATGATCAAAGGCTAAAACGCATTATTCACGACCTCCTCGGTAGGGTAGGAAAACAACTTTATCTCTGCCATAGTGACCTAGCTGCCAATGGACAGGAACAGACGGGACCTTTGTTAGCGGTGGTCAATGCGGCGATCGCCCTAGACTTTTCCCCAGAAGGCAACGATCCCCAAGCTGCCCCAACGGTTACACCAGAATAATTGTTAGAATTAATCTAAGAAATTCCCCCAAAATATTATTGGCAAATTGGAAAATAATCTCGATTCTCCGATGGAGAGGCTACCCCAACAACCCAGTGTTTTTGTTTGTCAACATCACTCCTGCTTACTGGCGGGATCGGCGGCAGTGTTGGCAGCTTTTGGAGAAGAAGTGGCGGGCTATAAAGTTGTGGGGTGTGAATGCCTAGGGCAGTGCAGTACTAGTCCGACGGTGCGAGTCACTCCCGAAGAGATTTGGTATTATCGAGTCCAACCAGAGGATGTCCCTTTGATCATCGAGCAACATCTCAAAGGCGGCACTCCGGTAGAAGCCAAAATGAACCCCCGTATCCATCTCCGCTTTCATTACGGCGGCTAGATTAAATAATTGATCAATAGGCAAGCTAGTATTCATGACCCAGACAGTTTAATCTCCGACAGTAGAGGTTTTTAGTAATGAAAACGACAAGCAATGATTCTAATTTTGTCATCCAAGACTTCATACACCAATCGATGCTCCTGATCTATGCGTCTTGACCAGCAACCAGAAAGCTGATGTTTTAGAGGCTCCGGCTGTCCTGTCCCTTCAAAAGGGTGACGTTGCACTTCCCGGATTAGTTTGAGAATTTTTAATGCTTTTTTTCGATCGTTCTCAACCCACCAAGCCAAATCATCAAAGGCATTTACATCAAATTCCAAGTTTCGCACAGGCTTCTTCCAAGGGGATTCCATTTTGACGATCTCTAGCAGTGAGCAATCTTTCTTTCATAGTTAAACTACTTAGAAGATAGGCTGTTTCTTTTTCTGCAAGGATTTCTTGCCAAAGATCGATTGGGACAATAACTGCAACTTTTTGTCCTTCTGCATCACAGATATATTGCATAGTATTTTCCATAGAAGCTAGTTAATTGGTTAAATTATCAATAACTGTATTTTATCTGAAAACTAGAGATTTTCTTTTTCATTTAATTTAAGAACCTGCCAAATATCAGAGAAATCATCTGTCCAAACCTGAAATTTAGAGTTAGACGATGTTGACATATTTTGCCATGGAAAATCAGTAATTAAAGAGCCTAAATATTCTTGATTTCTCGCCATGATTACCCAATGGGAGGCGGTTTTACCTTGTTCTTTTTCTAAGGCTGTGATTGCTCGATCGATCTGACTATAGCTAACTAAACCTAATTCTTGGGCTAACTTTGCTAAAACTGGTTCGAGGTTAATAAATCGATTAGAAATATTCACTGCGATAATGCCATTTTTTCTGAGTTTTTGTAGATATAATTGCATTGCTTCTAGGGTGACTAGATGAGTTGGAATCGCATCAGAGCTAAAGGCATCCATTACTAATAAATCATAATAATCATCCTTGGCTTTGGCTAACTGTAACCTGCCATCTCCGAGAATAATTTGCTTTTTAATTGCCTCTTGCGAGATTGAGGGATTATCGGCAAGAAAGCTGAAGTATTGAGGATTCGTTGCTAGTTTCACCACTACAGGATCGATTTCATAAAATGTCCATTCTTGAAGCGATCGAGCATAGCTAAATAATGTACCTACTCCTAAACCAAGGACTGCTATGTGGGAATTTTGGGAGGTATTATCTAAAGATTTCTCTAAAAATTGTGAAGTATCTTTCCTCGGAAAATAATTAAAAACCTGCCCGATCGGTCCGGTGGCAGAAAAGTAAGTTAGGGGTTCGCCTCGGCGTTGGGGATCTCGGCTTTGTTTACCGTGGAGGGTTGTGCCGTGAAAGAGGCTGTAGTACTGCCCTTGTTGTTGACTGACGACTCGATAAATCCCAAAGAAGCTGCGATCGCTCACCAGCACCTGCCCCATCGTTGTCAAAGAAAATTGTCCCAACAAACTCAATAATAATAACCCCACCAATAACCGAATTTTACTCAGGCTAAAGGTTTTATAAATTCCTAACCAGAGCATGATTACCAAGATAATTCCTAGCCAGTCTGACCAGAAAAAACGGGGTGAAAAGCCCACAATCAAAGTAGCTAAAATCAAACCCAGACTAATGGGAACACTAAACCGAAAATGAGAATTATTTACTTGAGAATTTGGTTTAGGAATTAATTCAGAGATGGATTTTGATATTGATTCACCGGAGTTTGAAACATTGGTTAAATCGGCAGTTAATTTAGAGATGAGTTCTGGTGTTAACTCCGAAATGATGCCAGAATTTGCAGCCCCAGCCAACTTAGGTAATAGTAAGAAACTGATAATTAAAACTGAGGGATATTCTAGAATCGAGGTAAACAGTAGAGGCGAAATAATGGCGTTAAAAATACCTCCAGCAACTCCACCTACAGATATCCAAAAATAAAATAAAGTTAAGTAATTAGGTTGCGGTCGATCGCTGGCTAATTCTCCATGACAAATATAACCGACAAAAAATAATCCCAAGAGGTGAAGGGGGACAAGGAGGGCGATCGGGCGCATGAGCTGCAATAGAAAAGAAATAACTAAAGCCGTAAGAATGACAGGCAGTAAAGGGAGAAATTTTTGATAATTGAATTGTTGATTAATTAGGGAGTTATTGGTAAAAGCAAGGATGAATGTTAATAAATAAACTATCAAGGGAATTGCCCAAAAGAGAGGGACAGCAGCGATGTCGGTAGTGATATAGGTAGTTGTACCAAGGAGGAGACTAGCAGGCAAAAAACTCAGAATTATCCAACGAAATTGTTGGCTTTTGCTGGGTCGATCAAGTAAATTTTTATGTTCTAGATTTTTGTGATCTGGATTTTCTAGAATTGGAGAATTAGCTATTGCAGATAGTGGTTCTGGAGCCGCAGATTTCCAGAGATTTATGGCACAAATTCCTGTTAAACTTGCTAAAACTCCATAACCTCCTGCCCAGAGATAGCTTTGTTGACTCAAACTAAAATTAGTTTCAATTAGCACTGGATAACTAACTAAACTTAGTAAACTGCCAATATTACTAGCTGCATAGAGAAAATAGGGATCATTATTTTTTTGAGCAAGAGCAAACCAGCGCTGCATTAAAGGGGCAGTGGTGGCGATCGCTAAACTGGGTAAACCAACGGTAATTACTAAAATTCCTAATAACCAAAAGATTGGATTTGTGTCCTGCGGTGGACTAGTTACTGGAGATAGGCTCAGGGGTAATAAACTGAGGGGAATTAATAAAAATAGGGTGTGGACGATCGCTTGATATCTGACAGCAATTCGGGTACTTAAAATATGGGCATAGCTATAGCCTAGTAATAGCAAAGCCTGAAAAAATACCATGCAAGTATTCCAAACTCCCGGCGCACCTCCAAGGAGAGGTAGCAATAATTTTCCGACCCACAATTGCAC
This sequence comes from Coleofasciculaceae cyanobacterium SM2_1_6, assembly GCA_012031635.1. Classification (GTDB taxonomy): domain Bacteria; phylum Cyanobacteriota; class Cyanobacteriia; order Cyanobacteriales; family JAAUUE01; genus JAAUUE01. The sequence goes on from JAAUUE010000295.1 coordinate 3,773, forward strand.
CCAAAACAGTAAAAAAGCACTAATAAATAGTGTTAACGCATAGATAATAACCACGGCTTAAAACTCCCTAGAATTATTCTAAGAAACAGCTAAATTTGCATTCAAAACTTCAGTAATCAACCCTGAAGAAACTTGATCTGTCACCGTTGCTGCCCCAATTTCTGTGGGCAAAACAAATCTTACTCTGCCGTCTTTTACCTTTTTATCAGTCTTTAAAAGTTCTACAATATCTTCTGCAACTAAACCCGCAGGAATTGTCGCAGGTAAGTTAATTTTTTGATTAGTTCTAGTTGTCGATACTGGGAAGAATTTTGCCAGAGATTGAGCCTTGTGGCGATCGCTCCTGCCGCTGCCATGCCGATCGCCACCGCTTCTCCGTGGTTAACGACCCGATATTTTGTTAAACTCTCCACCGCATGACCAATGGTATGACCATAGTTAAGAATGGCTCGTAACCCCGATTCCTTCTCGTCCTTGCTCACTACCTCCGCCTTGGCTTGACAGGAACGGACGATAATAGTCTGCAACACTTCCAAGGAAAGAGATTCCAGCTTTTGCAGGCTTTCGAGGTCATAAAATAGCTCTTCATCCCAGATCACGCCGTATTTAATCACCTCCGCCATGGCTGATCTAAATTCCCGCTTCGGCAGGCTGCTCAATACTTCTGGATCGATCAATACTAGCCGGGGTTGATGAAAAGCACCAATTAAATTCTTGCCTTGGGGATGGTTTACTCCGGTCTTGCCGCCGATCGAGGCATCTACCATGGCTAAGAGCGTAGTCGGCACTTGCACAAAATTTATGCCCCGCAGCCAAGTTGCTGCCGCAAAACCCGCCATATCGCCCACCACTCCACCACCGAGGGCAAGGATCGTTGAAGAGCGCTCTAGTCTCTGCTCTAGGGCTGTGTGATAAATTTTTTGGATGGAGTTAAGGTTTTTGTAGCGTTCTCCGGCGGGCAGGAGGCAGCTATGGGCAATAAACCCGGCTTGATGGAGGGAGTTGATCACTCGCTGACCGTAGAGTTGGAAAATCTTGGGATTAGAGACAACAAGAACTTTCTGCCCCAAGGAGAGTTGACTCAGACGATGGCCAACTTGGTCGAGGATTTGGGGGGCGATCGCAATATCATAGCTCTGGTCGGGAATTTCTACCTTGATGACAACTTCCATAATTTTCTAATTTTCTCTAAATTTTTCTAATTTTCTCTAAATTTTTCTAATTTTCTCTAAATTTTTCTAATTTTCTCTAAACTTGGTATGCTTTAATAGTTTAGGATAATTTCCTAGGAAAAAATCATATTAATTACGGTCAATAATTATGGAACTTTCTGGAGCGATCGCTTATTTAGGTTTTCTTGGTGCTGCCACTGGAGTAGCTTTAGTATTACTATTTGGCTTGAGAGCAATTAAATTAATCTAGTTTTAGGTTAGATAAATTATTTTTTGATCTTAGTTGATCTGATTTGATCTTAACTTGATCTCAATTTTCTCTACTCAGCATATTAACTAGACATATCAACTTAGATTTATCAGTAGAGTAGTGTGGGCAATGCCCACCTTACTAAGTTTATCTAACAGTTTTGCAGATTTAATTTAAGTACTTTTAGGTTTCCTTGCATCAATCTAACCTACGGATAAGAATGTTTTTGTAGCCATGTATTGAGGAGAGGATTCACTAATTCTGGAGCCTCATCTTGGGGACAGTGACCAACTCCGGGTAGAGGGATAAAATCTTCTACGGCGGGATAATTGGCGAGGCTTCTGCCCTGCTCGATCGGCTCCCACGGATCCGCAGTCCCCCAGAGGATAATTATGGGGCAGGTAATTTGGGGTAACAAATCTTCTGCTAAAGGACCTTGGGAATAGGAAATAAACGCTAAAAAGACATCGGCGGCTCCTTCAGTTTGGGAAGGTTGATAGAGAATTTCGACTAATTCATCGGTGACAGTTGCCGGATTTTTGTAGGCTTGGAGTAGGACTTT
>JAAUUE010000296.1 GCA_012031635.1 Coleofasciculaceae cyanobacterium SM2_1_6
TGATGTTTGATGATGTCGCCGGGATTGAAGAAGCCAAGGAAGAACTCCAAGAAGTCGTAACTTTTCTCAAACAGCCAGAAAAATTTACTGCCGTAGGAGCGAGAATCCCTAAGGGCGTGTTGTTAATCGGGCCTCCGGGAACTGGAAAAACTATGCTAGCCAAGGCGATCGCCGGAGAAGCGGGGGTGCCCTTCTTTAGTATTTCTGGTTCCGAATTTGTGGAAATGTTTGTCGGTGTGGGGGCTTCTAGAGTCCGAGATTTATTTAAGAAAGCCAAGGAAAACGCTCCTTGCCTGATCTTCATTGATGAAATTGATGCGGTGGGTCGGCAACGGGGAGCCGGGATCGGTGGTGGTAATGATGAACGGGAACAAACCCTGAACCAACTCCTGACCGAAATGGATGGCTTTGAAGGGAACACTGGAATTATTATTATTGCGGCAACTAACCGCCCCGATGTCTTGGATTCTGCTTTGTTGCGTCCCGGTCGCTTCGATCGCCAAGTGACGGTGGATGCCCCAGACCTGAAAGGCCGAATTAGTATTCTCGATGTCCATGCCCGGAATAAAAAACTTGCTGCTGAAATTTCTCTAGAATCGATCGCCCGCCGGACTCCCGGTTTCACTGGGGCAGATCTTGCCAACCTCCTCAATGAAGCGGCAATTCTTACCGCTAGACGGCGCAAGGATGCGATCACGATGTTGGAAATTAACGATGCGGTCGATCGAGTCGTCGCTGGGATGGAAGGCACACCCCTGGTTGACAGCAAAAGCAAGCGCCTGATTGCTTACCACGAAGTTGGTCATGCCATGGTGGGGACTCTCCTTAAGGATCACGATCCTGTTCAGAAAGTCACCTTAATTCCCCGTGGGCAAGCCCAGGGCTTAACTTGGTTTACCCCCGATGAAGAACAGGGACTAGTCACCAAGAGTGCCTTAAAAGCCAGAATCACTGCTGCCTTGGGTGGTCGAGCCGCCGAAGAGGTAGTTTTTGGAGACTCGGAAGTTACCACCGGAGCCGGGGGCGATCTGCAACAGGTGGCAGGCATGGCGCGGCAGATGGTCACTCGCTTTGGCATGTCTAGTCTGGGTTTACTTTCCCTCGAGAGCCAAGGTGGCGAGGTATTCCTAGGGGGTGGTTTCACCAGCCGTTCTGAATATTCTGAAGTCATTGCCGCCAAGATTGATGAGCAAGTCCGGCAGATTGCCGAGCAGTGTCACCAAGAGGCGATCGCTATCCTCAAGCAAAACCGAGAAGTAGTCGATCGCCTAGTTGATCTCCTGATTGAAAAGGAAACGATCGACGGGGAAGAGTTCCGGCAAATTGTGGCAGAATACACTGCTGTTCCTGAAAAGGAAAGGTTTATTCCCCAACTCTAAATCCTTTGGTAATCAATTTAGGAATTTAGCCAGAGTTTAGCCAAAATTTAACCAATAAAAAAAGCCCATAGTCTCCACTGTGGGCTTTTTTTAATATTAGACCTCTTGCGAAATTAGCCAGAAATTATAGTTGTTGCCATAAAAGTTAGGACGAATTTGGCTACTTCGACAACGCTCAGCATAAATTCGACTTCGCTCAGCCAAAGTATCTGGTCTTGTCCTAATTAATCTGTCTAGCACTACATAGCAAAGAAAGACATAGCTAGGACAAAATAAGAGTTGTGAAACTCCCGCGCTGTTTCACAACTCAAACTTTCTTCACCATCTCGGTCTTTGCTATCACAAGTTTTTAGCAGCAAACTCATAGGGATTTTTGAATTGTTTCCGCATAAAACTTTTTTGGCTTTAACCCTACTATTTTCTCAAGGAGCCGATCGTTCTTAAATAAAACTACCGTTGGCACACTCCGGACACCCAACTCGATCGCCAAATCAGGCTCCTCAGTCATATCCAACTCAACTAAACAGAAGTTCCCATTTTGTTCTGTGGCAAGTTGATGCAAAAGGGGGCGCAGAGTATCACAAGAACCGCAATGAGGCGCACTCACTTCGAGAAGAATCAACTTATCTGATTCGGTCTTTAATTGTTCAAAAGCCGGACGACCTTGAAAGAAAATTTGTTCTGACATGGTTAAATTACCTAATAATTTTTTTGTTAGCAAATTTTGGGTTGGGGATAACCTAGGACGACGATCCTACAGAGCTAACTAACTTTCTGCTAGCCACCGCTCTGCCTCTAGGGCTGCCATACAACCAGTGCCTGCGGCGGTAACAGCTTGGCGATATAGATGATCTTGCACATCCCCTGCGGCCCAAACCCCAGCAATATTAGTAGCAGTACTTTTGCCAGAGGTTTTGATATAACCTTGCTCATCTAGCTCCAATTGACCTGCAAAAATTTGAGTATTTGGGGTGTGACCGATCGCATAAAACAAACCACCGACGGCTAACTCAGAAATAGTCTGATCTTTTTGATCTTGAATTGTGATACTACGCAAAACTTCATCCCCGTGGGCACTGATGGGCAAGGCTTGCCAATGAATTTGAATTTTGTCATGGTTGAGAATCCGCTCTTGCATAACTTTAGAAGCTCGGAGGCGATTACTACGGACTAGCAAATGTACCTTACTAGCATATTTAGTTAAATAGAGAGCTTCTTCCGCCGCCGAATCCCCACCACCAACCACCGCAATTTCTACATCCTGAAATAATGGATTTGTCCCATCACAAATTGCACAGGCAGAAATACCATTATTCCAAAACTGTTCTTCTCCTTGGATATGTAGGCGCTTTGCTAAGGCTCCAGTACAAATAATTACTGCTTGGGAGAGAATCTCCATCTCCTCAGAAGCGATCGTAAAAGGGCGCTGGCGAAAATCGACCCTAACCACGTCATCGGTGATTAACTTAGTTCCCCAACGGATCGCCTGTTGACGCATCTCCCGCATTAACTCTGGTCCTTGGATCCCCTGAGAAAATCCCGGAAAATTTTCCACCTCTGTCGTGGTCATCAACTGTCCTCCCGGCAATCCTCCCTGCTGAAAACCCTCAAACATCAATGGGTAGAGTTGAGCCCGAGCCGCATAAATTGCCGCAGTAAAACCCGCAGGACCCGAACCAATAATTACAAGCTGTTCTACCATGGCTTCGTTCCCTTAGAGTTATAGTCGTTGCCATAAAAGTTAGGACGAATTCGGCTGCGACTTCGCTCAGCCAACGTATCTGGTCTTATCCTAATTAATCTGTCTAGCACTGTAGTCGAAAAATTTATAGGACTTACGCAAAATAAGGTTTTATCCACTACAGGTAGAGATAAGGTAGGCATGGCTCTGAATATTAATTTTTAACTTAAAAGTATCTAAATTTGCTTGGTCTAAAAAAACCACTGGACTCCTGTGAACAGATAATAAATTCCTGCCAAAATTAGGGCAACACTGCCAAATTTCGTAATGTTTTCCGAATAGTTCAACAAAAGCCTTGCTTGCTTGGCAAAACCAGTCAGTAAACTTGACAGAAAAATAACGATCGTATAACCAAAGGCATAGCTAGCCATGGTCAATACTGCCAAAAACTGAGAACCACTGGCTCCGGCGGCAGCAAGCACTGCAAACAGCACCGGACTAGCGCAGGGAGAACTGACTAAAGCAAAAGTTAAACCCACGCCAAAAGGTCCAAAATTAGAGCCATCCACATTGATATTCGGCAAAGGAATCTTAATTAACCCCATCAGCCCAAATCCCATGACTAAAATAATCGCCCCTACCACTATATTGATATGACCACGATATTCCACCATCACCGCCCCGGCAAAGGAAGAGACTAAGCCAAATAGACCCAAAATGATCACATTTCCTAGTACAAATAGCCCCGCTTTGATCAACGCATCACGACGCGAGGTAATATTTCGTGTCCCAATGTAGCTTAAGTTAATGGGTAACATGGCCAGAATACAGGGAGAAACACTAGCGATCAAGCCACCGACAAAAGCAAGGGGCATTAATACTAGGGGGTTAGCAGTGTCTTGTTGGGCAAGCCATGCCTGGTAGCGATTTTCTACCAGAGAAATCAGACGTTCTAGCCCCTGAGATACAGGACCAGTAATGAGTAAAGCTAAGACTAAACCTAATAGGATGAAGCCCCCAAATAATAGCCATTTATGACGCAATTTATGGGTAGTTACTGGAGTTTCTCTGGGGTCTAAGTTTTCGGAGGAGGTGATACCGCTAGTCTCTAGGTCGGGCTTCTGAAATTGAGTCATGGGATTTTTTGTGAGAGGGGAATTTTTCCTGAAATTAAGCCTTGAAATTAAGCCTTGAAATTAAGCCTTGAAATTATTATCTGCTCTTTTATTTTGTTAGGGCTTTATCCAAAACTTGGGTATAGACTGTTTTATCAGGATTATTACGATACTGAGCCAATATGTTGCCAGTGGCGGGATCAACGATCGCTAGGGAGCCTGTTTGAGCTTTGTTTTCTGCCAAAAATTTGCTGAGTCCGAGTTCTTGGGCTGTGGCTTCGGCAGCAGCAGTGGTGGATTTGTCAGATACATCCAGTACCACAAATTCAACTTTGCCAGCATACTGCTCTTTCAACTGGGCGACAGTCGGGGCAATGTTTTTACAAGCAGGACACCAACTAGCATAGATATCAACAACCACAGGTTTGCCTTGCAATTTTTGAGCAAGAGGACCACCAACAGAAGCGGTACTGGCTTTAGCAGCGCAGGGATTGGCTTTAGCGGCACAGGGATTGGCTTTAGCGGCGCAGGGATTGGCTTTAGCAGCGCAGGGATTGGCTTTAGCAGCGCAGGGATTAGCCTTTGCATCGGCTTGAACTGCGGTACTGGGGCTAGTTGAAGCATCGTTTTGGGCGGGACTAGAGCAACCAGCCATTGTACTAATACTGAGCAGCGAAACTACTGCTAGGGTGGAGAGATATTGAATCTTCATGGGATGATTTCCTCAAAAAATTGTAACGTTGATGCGATTGGTGCGATCGCTGCGATCGGCAATCTGGGCATGATATTCTCAAGTTTCCCAGAAATGTCGATCGTAGAAAATTTATTGCCCGACTTGAATTGACTGTTAGCGACTGAGGGCAGCATTCAGCACTGATGCGTAAGCATTTCTGTCTGCATTATTGCGATGCTGGGTCAGAACATTGCCTGTTGCCGGATCGATGATGGCAACCAAGCCAGTTTGTGACTTATTGTCATCAAAAAATCTACCCAACCCTAGTTGTCTAGAGGTAGCTTCTGCTTGTCTGCTTGTAGCTCGATCGCTAACATCCAAAACCACAAAGTTTACTTGTCCGGCATATTCTTGTCTCAGTTGAGAAAGGGTCGGCGCAATGTTTCGACAAGCAGGACACCAGCTAGCATAGATATAGGCTACGGTGGGTTTGCCTTGCAATTGTGTCGCCAGAGGTCCACCCACGTTGCCAGCCTGAGCTACCCGGGCGATCTCCGGTGAGGGGGCAGCAGACATTCTAACTGGGTTTACAGCTATCAGTGTGCCAGCGATCGCTAAACTAGTTAGACTTAAATTAAGCCATGATTGTGAATAATTCCGCATATTTAACTCCAAAAAATTAGAACCATTATAGGTTAACCAGCCGCAAAGTTAGACTTCAGATTCAAGCCAGAACCCAACAAAAAAGCTCTGCGGGTCTTTTACTGCTGTTATGAAATTAAACTCTAGAAAATGAGTGCCAGATGAAGCCTAGATGGGGATTGCATAAATATTGATCTGGATTAATCTGGGGGTTAATGTAGCGATC
>JAAUUE010000297.1 GCA_012031635.1 Coleofasciculaceae cyanobacterium SM2_1_6
ACACTGCCGAAGTCGAGGTAAAGAGGGCAACGATCGGATCATTCCAAGCTCCACTGGTGGTAGAGATAGGCAACAATAATAAAAAGTGCCAAGGGCGATAATGGCAATAAATCCTAAACAAATAGTCCGAGCGATCGTCATGAATTAGGGGGATTAAGTATTTAAGTATTAACCTGCTCATGGTTTCTGCGAGCAACAAGCAAAACTAAGGCGGTAAATTCTGGCACCAGGGCAGCGATCGCCGTCATTTGTAGCGACCAAGTTTCCGCAACACTAAATAATCCCGCAGTTCCACTGAGATGAGCCGAAACAATATCTGTGAGGTCAATGGCAATACAAGCTAATAAAAGTTTTGTCACAGAATTACCTTGGGCAGAAATTACCAGCACTGTTAATACGATATCTCTAATCGCCCAAACTCTGATGATGTAGGGCATTTGTATATTAGAAACGGCGGGTACTCCCAACTGCTCCATTAACCAATAGGGTTCGATATAGCCAATTAGCCCCAAGCCAAAGCGGACTAGCCCCATAACTCCAATGAGTAGTGCTATATACCAAATTTGACCACGCATATAATAATCTCTAGAGTCCAAACCTTTGTAATACTTAGCTCGTTATTATATCCTAGATACGTTTGAGGCTCGATGTCTGCTCCTATTGGAAACTCTAAAAACTCCACAAATTTCCATAAATTTCCACAAATCATGTCAGATTACCGCCAGTTTGCCCCCGCCACTCTCCGCAACCGGGAACCTATCCTCGAAGTCCTATTACAGGTTTTGCCCCCGACAGGTACGGTGCTAGAAATTGCCAGTGGCACAGGGGAACACGCCGTCTTTTTGGCTCCCCGGCTCCAGCCCCGGCTATGGCTCCCTTCTGACCCCAACCCCCTCGCCCTCGCCAGTATCACCGCTTGGCAGCAACAGGATCCCGCCCCCAATTTGGCCGCCCCCATCACGATCGATGTCACTCAACCACACTGGAGTAGCGCTCCTACTTTGCAAAATGCTCTAAAAAGTTTTCCTCAAAATCCTCCACCAGATCAGGGAAGGCCAGAAAATTTCGGAATTACCTCGATCGTCAACATCAACATGATTCACATTTCCCCTTGGGCAGCGTGTTTGGGCTTAATGGCGGGAGCCAAAGATCTCCTGCCCATGGGCGGAGTTCTCTATCTTTATGGTCCTTTTCAGCAGCATGGGCAGCCTACTAGTCCTAGTAATATCGAGTTTGACGCTAGTTTGCGATCGCAAAATCCGGCGTGGGGAGTCCGCAACCTCGAAGAGGTGGTGGCAGTTGCCGAAGCCCAAAATTTGAAACTACAAACAATCTTCCCCATGCCCGCTAACAATCTTTCGGTGATTTTTCAGAAAGTTTCCTAGTCTAGAGAGCCAGTTCTTAAATTATGCTCGATCGCTATCCTTAATTCCCCGCTAATCCCCTCCTCAATCATCTCGAATTTCTCCATAGCGGTCCTAAATCATTTTCTAAATTAGATTGTTTCTGGCAGGTTATTTCACTCGCCGAAGGCGGGTGGAACCATTTTAGGACTGCCATAGCTAAACCCATTATTTTTGGTAAAGATTTCTAACTTCTAGAAAAATCACCATAAACTAATAAATAGAGTTTTAAATAAACCTTACCAATTTTGCTAATTTGTCGATTCATTTTCTGAAACCCTCGGCAAAAAAGGAAAAATTCAACCATTATTATAAATCTCAGAAATCCATAGGAATAGTCAATTATGCACTTGAGTGAAGTTACTCACCCCAATCAATTACATGGGCTGTCCATCCGCCAACTCGAACAAATCGCCCTAGAAATTAGAGAAAAACACCTGCAAACCGTCGCCACCAGTGGAGGGCATTTGGGCCCCGGCTTGGGAGTAGTGGAACTGACCCTGGCTTTGTACCAGACCCTAGACCTCGATCGAGATAAGGTGATCTGGGATGTCGGGCATCAAGCCTATCCCCACAAATTAATCACCGGGCGGTATCATGACTTTCATAGTCTGCGCCAGAAGAATGGAGTGGCGGGCTACCTGAAGCGTTGTGAGAGTAAGTTTGATCATTTTGGGGCGGGTCATGCTTCGACCAGTATTTCGGCGGGGTTGGGGATGGCGATCGCGAGGGATCTCAAGGGTGAAAACTTTAAGGTCGCTGCCATTATCGGGGACGGGGCTTTAACGGGCGGCATGGCTCTGGAAGCCATTAACCACGCTGGACATTTACCCAAAACTCGCCTGTTGGTTGTCCTCAATGATAATGAGATGTCAATTTCTCCCAATGTGGGCGCAATTCCCCGCTACCTCAACAAAATTCGCCTCTCACCCCCTGTACAGTTTCTGAGTGAAAATTTAGAAGAACAATTTAAGCAAATTCCCTTTTTTGGCGATACGATTTCCCCCGACTTGGAGCGGATTAAAGAGGGGATGAAACGCCTTGCTGTACCCAAAGTTGGTGCGGTGTTTGAAGAATTGGGCTTTACCTACATGGGTCCCGTGGACGGTCATAATTTGGCAGAATTAATTGCTACTTTCAAGGAAGCCCACACCCATCCCGGACCCGTATTAGTTCATGTTGCCACGGTGAAGGGGAAGGGTTATGAAATCGCCGAGAGCGATCGAGTCGGTTACCACGCTCAGAGTCCTTTCAATCTCGCCACAGGCAAGGCTGCCCCCTCCACCAAGCCCAAGCCCCCCGCCTACTCCAAGGTTTTTGCCCACGCCCTTGTGAAGTTAGCCGAAGACAATCCCAAAATTGTGGGGATCACCGCCGCCATGGCAACGGGAACCGGATTAGATAAACTCCAAGCCAAACTGCCCCACCAATATATAGATGTGGGGATTGCCGAGCAGCACGCCGTCACCCTCGCCGCCGGGTTAGCCTGTGAGGGCATTCGTCCGGTGGTGGCGATCTATTCAACTTTTCTACAACGAGCCTTTGACCAGATTATCCACGATGTGTGTATCCAGAACCTGCCGGTATTTTTCTGTATGGATCGGGCGGGCATTGTCGGGGCTGACGGGCCGACTCACCAAGGGATGTATGATATTGCCTACCTGCGATCGATCCCCAACTTGACGATCATGGCTCCTAAGGACGAAGCAGAACTGCAACGAATGGTAGTTACCGGGGTTAATCACACCAGTGGACCGATCGCCATGCGCTATCCCCGGGGCAATGGTTATGGAGTGCCATTGATGGAAGAAGGCTGGGAAGAACTAGCGATCGGCAAGGGAGAAATTCTCCGCCACGGCGATGACCTGCTCATGGTTGCCTACGGTTCCATGGTGTATCCCGCTATGCAAGCAGCCGAACTTTTGGGAGAACACGGGATTGCGGTAACGGTGGTTAACGCTCGCTTTGTCAAACCCCTAGACACGGAGTTGATCGTCCCTCTGGCAGCAAAGATTGGGAAGGTCGTCACCCTCGAAGAAGGTTGTCTCCAAGGGGGCTTTGGGTCAGCAGTCTTGGAAGCATTGCAGGATCACGATGTGGTGGTTCCCGTGAAGCGCTTGGGAGTTCCGGATATTTTGGTGGATCATGCCGAACCCAGTGAATCCTTTGCTGCCCTGGGTTTAACCAGTGAGCAGATTTGCGATCGCATCCGAGAAATGTTCTTCCCCTCACTGCGGCAAGAATCAGCCGCCACGATCCCCCTTACCTAAACCTAGAATTAGGCAACTCAGGCTAGTCAACGTGGTCAAAATCGAGTTAGGCAAGTCTCCAATTTAGGTTATTAGATGGATTTTCTCTCTCTAATAATCTAGTTGGTTGTCCTTGATATTATTCCTGAATATTATTCCTGAATTTCATCAGCCAGCTCATCCATTTCTGCTTCGATCGCTTCAAAAACAATTCGTTCGTAAATATCTCTAAGAGGCATTTGAAATTCCACAGATTCTAGGGCTAATATCGCATCTTCAGAGTCATATTCCGTTAGTACCCATTTATTATTTGAATTCTTGGCAAATTGTTCAATATGGTAGCTATATTGGTCAATTAAAATGTACTCTCGAAACTCAGGAATGGAGCGATAGTAAAGAAATTTGCCACCCCGGTCATAATCCTTAGTTGAACTTGATAAAACCTCAATAATCAGGAAAGGGTTTGTCACGATCGTTTGGTTACTTCCTTGATAGATGGGTTCTCCTTGAATAACCATGATATCTGGATAAAAGTAGCGGCGAATTGGGGATACCCAGAGGCGGACATCATTGATGAATATCTCGTAATCTTGATCATTTATGGTCAAGGGAAATTTTCGACAAAAATTTAGAGCAAGTTTGTTGTGGTTGGTGGTGCCGCCTGGCATAGGGATAATTTCTCCATCATGGTATTCACTTTTGTCGATCGCCTTTTCTTCTAAAGCGAGATATTCTTCGGGAGTGTAATCACGCTTGGTAATTTGGGTAGCTGGTAATTTTTTATCGATGGCGGGCTTGTCTTGGGTTTGCATAATTATTCCCTTCTACTCTCAAGTGACTTCATGATAGCATTGAGCAAATTGGATCGGCACAGATATATATACTTGATCGATAATTAGATTATGACCATTGTTAAACAAATCTCTGCGATCGTTAAAACGCTTTCTCAAGAATAAACTAGCCTAATCCTGAAGCATAATCTATGGCAAAAGCTGCGGATATTGGTAGCAAACGATTAATCAGTCTTGCCCCGGATGCATGGCTAAATTGGGTTACAGGTTTAACGGGAGTAACAGCCAGAGAAATGTTATCCTCAGATTTTCAGTGGCTCAATCGAGAAAGTGACGTGCTGCAAAAAGCCTTCCACCCTGATCTAGGAGAATTCCTCACCCTAACAGAGGTGCAACTGCGCCCTGATCCCCGCATCCCCAAGAGGATCAGAGCGTATGCTGCCCTAGCTGAAGAGCGTTATGATTTGCCAGTATATCCAGTGGTGGTAAATATTCTGCCCCCTTCTAGAAGAGTAGACCCAAATATTAATAGCTACTCCTATGAAATTTTGGGGTTGCAGATTAGGCAAGATTATCGAGTTATCAATCTCTGGGAAATTGACGCTGAAGTTGTTCTACAGCAACGTTTAGTTACCCTCCTCCCCTTTGTGCCAATTCTCCGGGGTGGTGGACAGGAATCAATGCTACAACAAGCAGTAGTTCTCCTTCGGGAACAGGAGTCACTGAGAGAACTTGAGCCATTACTGGCATTCTTCGCTGGTTTTGTGATAGAAACACAATTAATACAACAAATTATGAGGTGGGATATGACCGTACTTAGGGAATCACCATGGTATAACCAATTTCTAGAAGAAGGCTTACAACAGGGCTTACAACAGGGCTTGCAACAGGGCTTGCAACAGGGCTTACAACAGGGCTTGCAACAAGGACAGTTGGAGTTAGTTATTCGCTTATTGAATAAGCGCTTGGGATCAATTTCTTGGACTTTACAAGCTAAAGTTAGGGATTTACCTCTAGAGAAATTACAAGATTTAGGAGAAGCAGTGTTAGATTTTCATGCCATTACTGATCTGGAAAATTGGCTCAATAATTTCGGTAGTTAGCTTTCTATTCATTTCATCTCCAATTTTGATTTTTAGGCGTTTTAGATTTTAGATTTTAGATAGCCATGTACAGCAATAGTTAAGATTTTTTTTGATTTTGATACTAATCTCCTTTGGGCGATCGACCGAAGGTCTGGGTCATGGTTTTTAGGCGA
>JAAUUE010000298.1 GCA_012031635.1 Coleofasciculaceae cyanobacterium SM2_1_6
GTGAATGCTATATAATCAAATCAATACGCTCTGCTGGGAAGCAACGTAGGAAGAAACTCGCAAGACACCCACCGCCAGTAGTCTGAAATAGAAAAGCGTGGGTGTTTTGTTTTGCCTAAAAATACTGCAATAATCTATCTTTAGATAGATTATCACGGCATGTTAATAGTGATATATTATATATATGGTCACAAACTTAGATGACCACACAATTTAAGGAGGTGAGAACGATAGTCAAAAAGCAAAATGAGTATTCCCCTTGGGAACTAGGGTACTGGGTAACACCAGAAGTCCTAGAGAAGGTGGAGGCAGAGAAGGTAGAAGCTGAAGAGTAAAACTCACTCACAGTCCTTAGCCCCCGCTAAGGGCTGTTTACTTTGAATTTAAAATAAACAAGCGAGGTAAATAATGGAAATCACTTGTCCCCCATATTATATCATTGTTGAGGCTTTGCCCGGTAAGTGGAAGTTTTTAAGCAGCGAAATTACTAACCCAATTACAAATGAAGCCCATCTATTCAAAGCAAGTGAACTGCTAAGATACGCTAAATTAACTAAGCCAGAAGTTATGGCTCAACTTTTTCGGATTAATGGTGGCAGACTAGGTTACTACTTGGTTAATTTGAAAGATAAAAAGTATTACTACTGCGGTCTACTTTTTGAGTCTGTAAGCGAGAAGCTTCTGGAAATAGAATCTACTGGTGGAGAGGAACAAAAATGACAGAAAACTTAGATGAGCTAAAAAAGAAGGCGATCACTCTCTATCAGTCTGGAAAATCTCTCAAGGCTATTGGGCAAGAAGTAAGGCGATCGCCTGTGCGAGTTCGAGAGTGGTTAATTGCTGCTGGAGTAGAGCGTAGGAAAAATACTGAAGCTACTTTAAGCCTAATTATCCCACTTACTCCACAGTTAGCAGTAATACCACCGGATCAAAGAAAGGAGTTTTGTTTGGCTGCGATCACTGAAGCGTTGAAAAATCTCCCTGACTAGAGTTTCTTGAAAAATCCATCCGGCGAGAATTTTGGCATTTACAGGAGTGTCTAATACAAGATCGAAAGGCTAAACCCTTCCAGAAAATCTAAGTAGTGTCTTGTTACTGTTGGAAAAGGTTAAACCTTTCCAAAAAACTGAGCGTGAGATATCGACTACAGGGGCTTGAAATTATCTGATAGTTTCAAGCGCATTGAAGCTCCTAGAGAAGTGTCAACCCCTAGGGGTTGGATGTTGTAGTGTCGAGTATATGAGTCTGCATTTATCTGATAGATGTAGGCTTATTAGAGCTTGTAGGCAGCGTAGTAAAAAGGAAGGTGTTTAATGGAGCCAATTAGAGCAGAGAGACAAACAGTAAGGTTTTTTGATGGGTTAGAGGTAGATGGTTATCGAATGCCCAATGGAGAATTTAGAGTAGGCATCACTGGAGCTAGTAGAGTTCTGGGATACCCTGATAATTGGTTGTACAGAATTCTGATAACAGGAGAAAGTCGTAAGCAAAACCAAGCCTTACAGGGACTGGGTTTCACTCAAGAAACCCTCAAAATTGTAAGTGAAACTATTAGAGGCGATCGAGAAGCTGAAACGATTAGCCTGAGAGACTTCAATAGATTGATTTCCTACGCTGTATTTGATGGTAAAAAAGCTGCCCTAGCCCTTCAACTATCTTTAACTGAAGTTGCACTCAATGACTTTTTTGTAGATGCCTTTGGAGAACCACCTCTAAGCATTGAAGAGAAGCGCCGATTATTCTATGAGGCTTATGCTGCTACTATCAGCCCTGAGAACTGGAGAGAAATGGACAGGGAAGATATTCTGAGGTTGGCATTACCCGGCGATGAGCCACAGCTTCAAGATGGTATTTGGAATGAGTAAGAAGAAAAATTAAGTATAAATACTTATTGTATTATATATGAATATCGTATAATATATAAGTATGGAATTGAAAAGTTCCTGATAAAAAACAACCCACCCAAGGAGGTGAGTAAATGGTTCAAAGTAATGGCAAATCTCAAAATAGAGACGCAAAGGGCTACACCCCTGAAGTCGAGTTTGAGTACCTTGATGCAGATGTCTGGATTGAAGAAAAATCAGATGGAAGCAAAAAGGTTTCTTACACAGAAGAAGTTCTAGACGCTATAGAAGATGAAGAATCGGATGATAGCTCAAAGAATGACTAATTAACCCATAGCCTCTAGTTCGAGCTAGAGGCTACTTAAATAATAAATCAGGAGGGAATAAGATCGTGTCATATATTCACCCTTACTATTTTATGGTTATTGAGTCATTGCCGGGAAAATGGGAATTTTACGGAGGTGATGTTTTTTACAACCCTAGGAAGGCGGAAGTCCCAACACATCCAGTAGATGTATTAAAACGCTTTGGGTTTACTACAAAAAAAATGATGACTGAGCTTTTCCGAATCAATGGTGGAAGGTTAGGCTATTACTTGGCAAACTTGAGAGATAAAAAATATTACTACTGTGGTGAAGAAGAAGATTCTGTTAAAGCTAAACTCCTAGAACTTGGCATTGGAAAAATCGATCCTATGGAGGCTAACTAATGGCAAGACCAGCTAAACCAAAGAAGAATGCTACTGAATGCCCCCATACTGATCGCTTTGTCTACGCTAAAGGAATGTGTGAATCCTGCTACAACCAATCAAGGCTAACCCCGGAGGCGATCGCTAAGCGTAATTCTAGTGAGGCAGCTAAGGCAGCAAAGCAACGCTATGAAGCTGAAAACCGGGAAAAACGCAATGCTCAACGTAGGGAATATGCCCGGAAAAAGGCGATCGAGCAGGACTAATTTTGAGTTTCCGCCTTCACTTGAATTATTAGGGATAAATGCGATCGACAGATCAGCATTTATCCCTGTCTACACAAGGGTTTCGATATTTTAAGATTGTAGAAGCCAACACCAAGCCCGTGATAGAGTTTGAGTAACCACAAACAAACTTAACCACGGGCTTTTGATGTCTGTCTCAAAGACAGGAAAAATTTCTAATGACTCTATATTAACTGAACAAGACGGCACATCCAACAGAACGGATGAACTATCTCTCTCAAGCATTTCTCCCAAGGATAAACCGTGGGATAAGCATAGAGGTTTTGCCGATCGGGTTCAGTCTCATTACGCTGGCTCCAAGTTTGACAAGTATGAGCAGCGCATCAGTTTTTGTAGCCAATTATTAGAATTTGGGTTGAAACCAGCAGAAGATGACACCATTAGACTTAAATTACGGGCGGCTAAGTTTTGTCGGGTTAGACACTGCCCAGTGTGTCAGTGGCGGAGATCGTTAATGTGGAAAGCCAAAGCCTACAAAGTTTTACCTAAAATAGTTGAGAAATATCCTACCCACAGATGGCTATTTATCACCCTTACTCAGAAAAATATGCCAATTTCTAAGCTCCGAGATACCCTAACTGAGATGAATAAGGGTTTTAAAAGGATGGTAGAGCGTAAAATATTCCCGGCGATCGGGTGGTTACGGTCTACTGAGGTCACTAGAGGGCGAGATGGTAATGCTCATCCACATTTTCACTGCCTGTTGATGGTTCCATCTAGTTACTTCAGTCATGGCTACATGAGGCAGGATGAGTGGGTAAGCCTATGGAGAGACTGTATGAGGCTAGACTATGACCCTGTAGTGGATGTTCAGGCAGTTAAAAAGGGTATTAATCCCTCTAGCTTAGTTCCCGAACTGCTCAAATACTGCACCAAGGAATCAGATATGGTTGCTGATCGAGAATGGTTTCTAGAGCTAACACAGCAGCTTCATAAAATGCGGGCGATCGCAACTGGTGGAGTCTTGAAAGAATATCTTCGAGAGCTAGAGGAAGAGCCAATTGATTTAATTGGGGTTGATGATATTGAGGTAGGGGGAAGATTACGGGCGGCTGCTGTTTGGATGGAAGTGGCGGGAGAAAAGATACACCCTAGTAAAATAACCGTGTAATACACTGTTATTATGTTATGATACCTCTATAACTTTTTTGTCTATTCGGGCTAACTCTAGGGTAAATCCCCTTTTTCTACTTTGACGATCTAGAAGCATTGGCACTGCCTCAAAACTTCTTACTAAGTCAATTCGATGAGAGAAGCATTGGCAATATTGCCTCACACTTTCTTTAGGGTAGGTACGACAATAAGGGGTTGCATAAATCTTTATGGGATAGAGTATAAACTAGCCCAAATTGTTGTATCTATATGTCAGATTTATTTGCTTTTGACCATGAGGGTGATTTAGTTGTTGATTCAAGGTTAGTTGCTCAGGAGCTTGGGATTAATCACGAGAGTTTTATGGAGACTATCCAAAGTTATCAAATTCTTGCAGAGCAAGAGTTTGGAGTTTTCCGGTTTCAAACCGGAAAACCTCCTGCTGGGTCTAGAGGAGGTCGTCCTGAAAGATATGTCTATCTTAATGAAAACCAAGCTACCTTCTTAATGACTCTTAGCAGAAATACCCCAGAAGTTGTTAGGTGCAAAGTTCGTCTAGTTAAAGCATTCTCCAAAGCTAAAGAGCTATTACGGCGCAAGCAAGATGTAGCTTCCCAGCGTGCTGTACCTTACTGGTATCAAAGAATGAGGTTAGCTCTAAGCGATAACACAAAGCCTTTGCCAGATGGGTATTTCTGTATTTATCTCAGGATGATGGATTTTTTCTCGCAGTTTGAGGTTCGGCTCAACTATATTGTCCCAGACGTTAGCCCAACTACAGAGAAGCGACTAATTCCAGATATCTCCATAGGAAGAATGTTTAATCAGTTTCTTCGATCAGAGGAAGAAATAGCTGTAGAGGCTAGGCGTGAATTTTTGGGTAGTGGGAATCCCATAGATTTTCGGAGAGAGGGAAAGGATTTTCATGAGATAAGGCTTTATAACCATGTTTATCCAGAATCTAGCCACGGGAAAAACAACATTCAAGAGGCTAATGCCTATCCGATAAAATATGCCTCAATTTTTGACTACTATCTTCAAGAGTGGTGGATACCAGACCGATGCCTTGGTTATCTTCAAGAACGTGATCCAGAAGGTATTGATTATATACGAGATGCTGTCCGTATGATGTCTGATGATCAGAGAGATATGCTTCAAGGTATTCTCTTGGGCAAATTTCTACGTGCTTTGCTGCCGCCTTCACAGAGTCAGTGATAAGCCTGTTGCTTTAAATGAAATTCCGTGTAATACTCGGATAGTAATTACAGGTTTAATTATGTCTACTCAAGATCGCAAGGAAAGCGGACGCTTTGCCTTTAAGTCTGATACCCATAGAGCCGTGAGAAGCATCCGTGCCACAGATAACACATGGGAAGTTCTAGGTAGCGTCTCTGCTGAGTCGGGTAGTTACACTGGCTGATTACTAGAGTATATTGTTGACAGTGGAAAACTTGAGAGCTTATTTCTAGAAGAACAGAAACCAAGCTCAGTGCTTAGTGAAGCCTGTCTAGAAAATCTGTCAGCTCGATCGCTGTCAAAACTAAAGCTTGGTACATCATCCCCTTTGTATAAATCCGCTAAAAAAACTATCAACTGGTTTATCAAAGATATTTTGTCTGCTCTGCAATCCGGGTAATACACGGTGAATGCTATATAATCAAATCAATACGCTCTGCTGGGAAGCAACGTAGGAAGAAACTCGCAAGACACCCACCGCCAGTAGTCTGAAATAGAAAAGCGTGGGTGTTTTGTTTTGCCTAAAAATACTG
>JAAUUE010000299.1 GCA_012031635.1 Coleofasciculaceae cyanobacterium SM2_1_6
GCCCTCACCCTCACCCTCTCCCAGAACGGGGGAGGGAACAAGAAAAATTAGTCTTACTCCCCTTCTCCCCTTGAGGGAGAAGGGGTTGGGGGATGAGGGGTATTTCTGAGCATCGAACTCACGTTAACATTAGTTCGGCATCAGAAATACCCCTGATACCATTCTACGAAAACCGTAACCATTATCGCTGGCTGAGCGTAGTCGAAGCCAAAACCCCGCCATAAATCTTCGATCGCTTATCTTTATTTATAGCGGAAATATTCCCTTCGACTTCCCTACGAAAGGCTCAGGGCAAGCGCTCAGGGAACGTCTCAAAAAAGGTCTAGGGGAAAGTGACCGAAGGTAGCATTTAGGGACTCATGTTCGGAAGATTGGCAAGAAATTAAAACCCCTCGATAATTGCCGGGATAAACATCCAGATAGTAGGATTGCTTCTGAGGATTAAATTTAATGTAGACCGGGGAAATTTCCGCCGATTGGTCTTCGGCTTTGGGCTGAAACTTGTAACCGAGGGCTTGGGCGTAGTTAACTAAAGCAGTTAAACCCGTTGGCACATCTTCCGCACAAATACCCAGATTTTGATGGTCTGTCAAACCGGCAACTAACAGGATGGCAGCTTGCACCTTGACTTTTTCTATATCTGAGGCAACTAGTTTTGGGGCTTTACAACTATAGCTTTGGAGTAGTTCGAGAGCCTCTGCAAGAGAGAGTTCCATAGGTTTAGAGACAAAAAGTTCTGGGTGCTTGGGGTAATTAGAGTTAGAAAATTAGGCAGCAAGTAAAAAGTAAAAAGTAAAAAGTAAAAAGTAAAAAGTAAGATTTCAATCTATTTTTGCCTTTTGTCTTTTGCCTTGAATTATTTGGTAATTAATTAGTTCTCGCTGTGCTACTCTGGGCTTCAGCAATTTTTTGGTTGAGAATTTCTATAGCTTTGACGTACTGGGGATCATCTGCGGTGGCGACCTTTTCTCGATCGGTCTGGAGAGATTTTCTTTCTTCATCGGTCAAATTAATTTCCACATCGGGAGCAATACCGGATTGATTGATATCTCGCCCACTAGGAGTTAAATATTTAGCAATGGTTACAGCCAAACCAGAGCCATCTCCCAAGCCCCGGACAGACTGCACTAAGCCCTTGCCGAAGGTTTGACTGCCCACCAAGGTTGCTCTTTCGTTGTCTTGCAAGGCTCCCGACAGAATTTCGCTAGCACTGGCACTACCGCCATCCACGAGGATTACCAGAGGGCGAGTGGTCAAAGAAGAACGGTTTGCTTCTTGGCGATCGGTTTCTCCCCGCCGATTTACTGTAGAGACGATCGTGCCATTCCCCATCCACATCCGGGCAATCTCGATACTGGAATTCAGCAAGCCGCCGGGATTCGATCGCAAATCAAGGACATAGCCATCTACCTTTTGCTGCTCTAGGTCTTTGAGCGCATCTTCCATTTCTTCCGAAGCGTTGGAACTAAACTGATTGAGACGAATATAGCCAATGTTGTTATTATTTTCTAGCTTCTTGCTGAAACGCACCGGATGGAGTTCAATTTTAGCTCGGATCAGAGGAAATTCTATTTCCTGCCCCGCCCGTTCAATAGTCAGAGTAATGGCGGTTCCTTCTTCGCCCCGAATGAGCCGGATGGCATCATTGACATCCATCCCGTCTGTGGGTTTGCCATCAATTTTTGTAATAATATCCCGGGCGAGAATCCCGGCTCTGGAGGCTGGAGTATCTTCGATCGGGGCAATAACCGTCAATTTTTTAGTGTTTTCATCTTGGGAAAGTTGAATGCCCACCCCCGTAAGTTGCCCCGCCGTATCCATCTGCATATTCCGAAACTGGTCAGGATCCATAAAACGGGTGTAGGGATCATTGAGCTTCTTGAGCATTTCTCGGATAGCTTCGTAGGCTTGTTCTTTATCAGCGTATTCCTTGCCTAGATACTCTTCCCGGACTGAGCGCCAGTCGGTTTGATTGAAGGTGGCATCGACATAGTTGCGATCGATAATTTGCCAGACTTCATCGATCAACTCCTTGGGGCTATCTTGAAAAAAAGCCTGACTCTGGGACAGATGGATTCCGGCTCCTGTCACCGCTACAGTGGAGATCAGCATGGCTGTTGCCCCGACTACCAAACCACGTTTTGTAATTACCATAGTCCTACACAAGCTGTTGAAATGTAATGTTGAAATGTAATAAAGAAATCCTACGCTTAATCTAGCATAACCAATTGGATAGTTATTCAGAATATAGTTATTTGTATTCTACTCCAGCAGCAATGGGCTGTTATCCGGCTAATCCTAAAATTTTCATCAAAATTATCTGTCAAAATTTTTTATGAAGTATTTGTTACTACTAATTTTTACCTGCCTAACTATTCTGGTCGGTTGCCAGTCTGTACCGGAAACGCCCAAAGTTACAGCACGGGTGGAGCGAGTCTTAAGTGGGCAGGCGATCGAGGTGACTCTCCTCAATTCTTCAGGTTCACCAACTTCTGCAAATCAACAAACCCGGCAGCAGGTAAGACTCCAAGGCATCGATGCCCCCGATCGCCGCCAAGACCCGTGGGGAGCCATGGCTCAGGAGCAACTTACGGCTTTGATTACCGACAATAATCCCGATCGATTGGTGCAGCTAGAACTACAGGAGTTGAAACCAGACCAGTTCGATCGACTGGTAGCTCCTGTCTGGCATAATGGGGTCTTGATCAACCTAGAACTAGTCAAAGCAGGGTTTGCCCTTGCCCAGTTACCTAGAGATGGGGAGGAGCCAAGTTCTGCAACCAATCTGCCCTCTAATTTACCAAACAATCCCCAAGTTAACTCCCAAACTAATCTCTCAGCTCCCACTAATCCCCATCAAGCAGCCCTCATGCAAGCTCAAGCTCAAGCCCGAATCTTGGGGATCGGCATCTGGGATCCTTCTCAACCTATGCGGCTTACACCCTCAGAATTTCGTCGCTACAACCAAAATTCCCCCTGAGTCCTCCCTAAGTTCTCCCTAAGTTTTCCTTAAATACTCTCCTTAAACCCAATTTTTTCTAACTATTTCCTATGTCCCCAACCACAGACCCGAACCTTGCTACTTTCTTAGATATTGCTACAGAAATTGCCTGAGTGCCGGAGCCAAAATTTTGTCCTACGGGGCAAATTTGCAGTGGAAGCCAAGAGTCGCCCCGATGATCTGGTGACGGCGGCGGATAAAGGCTCTGAGGAGATTATTTTGAAGATGCTGAATCGGCATTTTCCTGATCACGGGATCTTGGCGGAGGAGTCGGGGAAACTGGGGGATCAAACCAGTAAATATACTTGGGCGATCGACCCCATTGACGGCACAACCAACTTCGCCCACAACTATCCCCTGTTTGCCGTTTCCATTGGTTTACTCATTGATGGCATTCCCCAAGTCGGCGTGGTTTATAATCCCGCCCTGGATCAGCTATTCCGGGCAGCGCGGGGTTTGGGAGCCACCTGTAACCGGGTTCCCATGCAGGTATCGAAGACTCAAGAGTTGAGCAGAAGTATGTTAGTAACCGGGTTTGCCTACGATCGCCGGGAAACCAAAGATAATAACTATGCAGAGTTTTGTCACCTCACCCATCTCACCCAAGGAGTCCGCCGTAGTGGTTCTGCCTCTGTGGATTTAGCTTCCGTGGCTTGTGGGAGTTTAGATGGCTATTGGGAAAGGGGGCTGTCGCCTTGGGATGTGGCGGCGGGAATTATCATTCTGGAAGAAGCAGGGGGAAAAATCACTGCCTACGATCGATCGCCCCTAGTCCTCAGTTCTGGCAGAATCTTGGCTACCAATGGCTTAATCCACGATCAATTAAGTGAGGCTCTCTTGACAACTCCACCTCTGAGTAGCTGGGATCAATAGCGATAATCAAAGTGTAAAGCCACAGGAGGAAAATCAATGACTATAGCGATCACCACACCAACACCTCAAGCAACCAAAAAGATGACCTTTGAAGAGTTCCTTGAGTTTGATGATGGGACTGATTTTATGTATGAGTTGGAAAATGGAGAATTAATTCAAATGGCTGCGGAGAGCGAGATTAATCAACGAATTACATCATTTTTATTTGCCTATTTTCTCCAGCAAGGAATTGCCTACTATCAGCTCAGAATGAAAACAGAAATTGCTGTCCATAGTCAACGGGTCGGGGTTCGTATCCCTGATTTAGTTGTATTTTCTGAAGAGTTGGCAACAGTGATGCAGGGAGCAACGCGATCGCTAGTTTTGTTAGATATGCCGCCGCCATTGTTGGTAGTAGAAGTAGTTAGCCCCAATCAAGAAAATCGGGATTATCGCTACAAGCGATCGGAATATGCAGCAAGGGGAATTGCTGAGTATTGGGTCGTGGATCCTATTGCCCAAAAATTGACAATCTTACAGTGGGTAGAAGGTTTTTATGATGAATTAGTCTTTGAGGGCGATCGAGCGATCGAGTCTCCGGTATTGGGCAGCTTAGAGCTAACAGCAACAAAAGTTTTACAGGGATAAGAACTTCTAGCCAAGGAGTCGGGGATTGTAGCTAGTCTTGCTACACTGAAAATTAACAATACTCAAAATAATATTCAATCAGATTTTTAAGTCAGTTGGAGGCATAAAAAATGCAAGCATTTGAAGTCATGGGAAGCGTTGATAAAAACGGGCAGATATTATTAGATGAACCCCTAGAACTTGCCTTAGATAGCCGAGTTAGGGTGATTCTTTTGGTGACTAATGATCCAGATTTTGATCCTGATGATACTCCTGTGGAAGAAATCAAAGCCAGCCTGAGACGAGCTTTACAAGAAGTTAAGGAAGGAAAAACTAGACCGATTTCTGAATTGTGGGAGAGAATCGATGGCTAATGAGTCACCAATAATTGTTAGGTTTGCTAATGAATTCGAGAAAGAGTTGTATCGGTTATCGAGAAAATACCGAAGTATTAGGAGAGATGTTGAACCGATCATTGAGCAGCTACAGGAAGGTAGGTTATTAGGCGATCGCCTTGCTGGTTTTACCTCTGACCTCTGTTGACCTCTGTATTTCTGAGGCTAGAGTCAAAAATAGTGATATCCAAAAAGGGAAAAGTGCTGGGTATCGCCTGATCTATTTAGTTGCGCCGGCAACCAGTATTTTATTGTTGGCAATCTATAGCAAATCAGAGCGATCGGATATCACCGAGGTAGAAATCCAAGCTATTGCCGATAATTATAATGCGGATGAAAGGACTTGAACCTTCACTCCTTGCAGAACTAGAACCTAAATCTAGCGCGTCTACCAATTCCGCCACATCCGCTTTTGACCAATATTTTTGACCAGTATTTATATTGGCATTAATCCTCAGCTTCTGTCAAGGTCAGAAGTTATTTAATTTTAGAAGGTGGAAAGGGAGAGGGAGGAGTTTTTAACCCAAAACCATTTCTAGCAGCTTCCACAAATTGACTCACCCGGTTGGGATCGATCGACTGCTCGATCTTGCCTTGACGTTTCAGGGAGCTAGAGACAATCACTCCATCGGCCGCTTGCATGAGAGTCCCAATATTTCCCAGTTAGCCCCACTGCCAATTAGTACCGGGGTTCCCTTCGCCGCCGCCACTGCTAATTCTAGGTCTGTGAAATTGGGAGGATCCCCCCGTCACCCAGCCACTCAGGATCACCGCATCAGCCAAACCCGCTCGATCGCCTCCTGTACCGCAATCGTTAAATT
>JAAUUE010000300.1 GCA_012031635.1 Coleofasciculaceae cyanobacterium SM2_1_6
TGGCAACGGTGACGGCTCCCGGTTGATCCCCGCGGCGATAAACCTGCTTGGGAAGTAAAGGCGAAACTCCTAGGTTTAAGTCTGTGGATAAAAAAGAAGCCTCACGGCGGAACCGCACCCGGACACTGGGGGAACCAACAGACAACTCATAGCCCCCATTACCCAATTGGGGAAAGTTGGTGGCAGCGGCGACAATGGCGGCGGCTTCGGCAACACTGGCAGTTCCGACCTCTTGCTGGACGATCGCTGAAGGCGTAGGTACAGGGACAGAAGCTAACAGGTTGGCGGGAAAGGTCACTAGGGGTAACTGCCACTGATGGGCGAGGGCGACTAAACCTACTTCATCGGCTTTGAGATCAATGGTGGCGAGTCCGGCGATCGCTTCCTGAGCCAGCCCCTTAGTTTTGAGAGCTTCTTGAATCGCCCATTGTAATAATTCCAGAGAACTGCCCCGTTCACAACCAATCCCCACCCACAATACCCGTGGATGCCATTGCACTTGGGGGATAGTATTAGCTAGAGCTAAGTAAGGGCTGATCCATACTTGAGCTTGGGGTGAGCTTGAATTAGTGGGATTAGTTGAAGTAACTGGATTAACTGAACCAGTCGAATTACCCGGAGATTCCTGTAGCTGCCAACCTTGACGAGACCACCACTGCACTCCCGCATCTTGGCTAATTTGAATGATCTCGCCTCGGTTGATCGCTCCCCTTACCCCCGTCCAATCTCCCTGTCCCCGCTTCCAGCCCAAGGGGTTGCCAATTAAATCCACAGGAGCTAAACCCAAACTCGCTGCCGCTCCGGTAATAATGGGTTCTGCTTGTAATAGATGAGCAAGATGTCGAGTCAGGCGATCGCTACCCCCCTGAAACTCTCCCCAGAGACTAATCACGTACCTACCAGTAGTTTCTACCGCCACAACAGCGGGATCTGTGGCTTTATGTCGCAGACAAGGAGCAATTAGCTGAACCACGGCTCCCACCGCCAAGGCAAAAACCAAACCCCGATGACTAGTCCATAACTGCGGGACTGTCTCTGCCAGACTGGTGTATACCTTTGCTTCGACATGAGGAATCGGCAGTGTATCAATCAAGCTAGTGGGAATCCAGAGAGTAGCAGTTGAAGTGGAGGAAATCAGGCGCTGGAGTTGCTGGATCCCGGCGGGAGTAGTGGCAATTAATGCCAAGGGCTGAAAATCGGCTAATTGCATAATCTTGCTTTTAGTAGACAAGAGATCATGTTAGCATCAGAGCCTAGGTACACGAAAATAACTATGCAAGATTTCCCCCGCCAGATTTTTGAGTTTTGTCAAAGCCTCACCGCTAGATTAGGAGAAAAATTACTGCTGGATTATGGGCATATTGCTGCCACCCAAAAAGCAGATGGGAGTCTAGTAACAGCCGCCGACCAGTGGGCTGATGGAGAAATTCGGAAATCGATCGCTGCAACATTTCCCAAGCATGGCATCTTAAGCGAAGAAGGGGAGCATACCTTTCCCGATCGAGAATGGTGTTGGATCATTGACCCCATCGATGGCACCACAAATTTCACCAGAGGGCTACCGATGTGGGGGATTTCCCTCGGCTTGCTCCACCAAGGCACTCCCGTCTTTGGCTATGTCTACTTTCCACCCCTATCTCAATCTTTTCACGGCTTTAGTCCAGAGTTTCCCGGCGATGACATCCCCGTGGGAGCCTATCTCAATAACAAACCCATTAGCACCAGCCCTGACGTTCCTAGTTCTAGCCACTTCCTCAACATCTGCGCCAGAAGTTTACCCATTCTCCAAAATCCCCTCAAGGTTCCCTGCAAAATCAGAATGCTGGGAGTCACTACCTACGATTTTCTCGCAGTAGCCTCAGGGGCGGCTCTGGCGGGGGTAGAAGCTACGCCCAAGGTGTGGGATATTGCGGCAGTGTGGTTGATCCTCAAGGCAGCAGGAGGTGTATGGGTATCGTTGCAAATCAATCCGGTCTTTCCCCTCCAGATCGGCAAAAACTACGGCTCTCTGTCTTTTCCGACCCTAGTGGCAAGTAGCCAAGCCGTGGCAGACCAGTTTCTGCCCCTCGTAGATTTTTTGAGGAATTGACACCCAAACGGCTTAACTTCCTATGTCTATGATAAATTCGGTTATATTCCTGCCCGACATCCATCATCAGTTAACTATCATTAATTAACCATTACTAAATTTTCTGGAACATGAATTTTACAGCCACCGTAATTTCTGCCAGCGATTGGGGCGCAGTGCCGCCTAGGTCTTGGGCGGCAGAGACCACCCCCCGCTTTGTTGTGATCCACCATACTGCCAGTCCTAATCCCCCCAATGATGCTTCTAGGGGGACAGATGCTGGGGGCAGGGCTTTTGCTCGATCGCTCCAGAGTGCCCATATGAATGGTTTTGGTTGGGCAGATTCTGGACACAATTTCCTGAATACCACGGGGGGATTTCTCCTGGAAGGTAGGCAAAATTCCTTGGCTAGTGTGCGGCGGGGGCGATCGGTGCGCTCTGCCCATGCAGGAACTACGGAGGGAAATGATTCGCCGGGAATCGAAAATGAAGGGACTTTTACGACTTACCAGATGCCTGCCGTACAGTGGCGGAGCTTAGTAGATTTGTGCGCCTCGATCTGTTCTTCCTGTAAGATTAGTCCCGATAATATCCGGGGACATCGAGATTTTGTACCGACTCAGTGCCCCGGTGATTGGCTCTACGCCCAACTGCCCCGCCTCCGCCAAGAAGTCCGCCAACGTCTAGCCGGAACTCCGGTGGACAATTTTCTGCGGGTCGGGTCTACGGGGTCGAGGGTGACAGAGCTACAGCAGTTACTTTTGGCAAGGGGATTTAATCCGGGACCGATCGATGGCATTTTTGGCACGGGAACCCAACAAGCAGTGATCAATTTCCAAAGATTTCGGAGCCTAGACCCTAGTGGTGTTGCGGATGATGCGACAATCCAAGCTCTACGAGTTGTTCCCCCACCCCCTACTCCAACTCCCCCTCCAGTCACAGCCCCAGTAAAACTCATCGATACCTATCGTTTTTATAAAGATTTAGCCCATCAACAACAGGCAGTCCAGTGGCTAGAAACTCAACTCTCGGCTCAAGTGCTGGAGCAATTTAGCATCAGATGGCGCGCCCAAACTTCCGCAGCCCTACCAACCTTGAAGCAGGGAGACACCGGGGATGCAGTCCGCCAACTCCAGCAAAGACTCCAAAGCCGGGGTTTTTATCCGGGGGCGATTAATGGTAGTTTTGATACAGCGACTCGCAACGCCGTAATTGCTTTTCAACGCAACCAAGGTTTGCAACAGGATGGGATTGTGGGGGCGAACACATGGCGTTTGTTGTAGTGGCGTAATCTTCGGTAATTTTGAAGAAAAGCTCTACAGCAGTCCTAAGATTTCACCCGCCGCAGGCGGGTGGAACAACCTAAGTCCTAAGATTTCACCCGCCGCAGGCGAGTGGAATAACCTACCAGAAGTAATCTAATTTAACGTGAGTTCGATAAAATCTGAAGCCCTCACCCTCTCCCAGAACGGGGGAGGGAAAAAGAAAAATTAGTCTTACTCCCCTTTTCCCCTTGAGGGAGAAGGGGTTGGGGGATGAGGGGTATTTCTGAGCATCGACCTCACGTTAATTTAGAAAATGATTTAGGATCGCTATTGAAAAATTTTATAGGGAGGTTAATTTATGCAGCCAATTTTAATTAGTTTGGGAGTGATGGTGGTGTGCTTGGTGTTGTTGGTAGTGGTGCAGTTTACCGGGGGCAAACAAGCTGAGGCTGCCCGTACCAGTCAGGGAGCGATCGCCACCCAGACTATTACACAATCTATTACACAATCTACTACGCAATCTACTACGCAACCTGTACAGATAGCCCTAAATCAACCTAGCACCAGTCCTTCAGTAGATACTCAAGATACTCAAAATATTCAAAATACTCAGGTAGAAACCATGACAACTAGCGAAAATGCTCCAGAGATCATCACCACCCCATCGGGTTTACAGTATCAGGAGATTGTTGTAGGGACGGGGGCAATTCCGCAGCAGGGGCAGACGGTGGTGGTTCACTACACCGGGACTTTAACCGATGGCAAGAAATTTGATAGCTCCCTCGATCGTAACCAACCTTTTTCTTTTCGGATTGGCACAGGACAGGTAATCAAGGGTTGGGATGAAGGTTTAAGCACCATGCGAGTTGGGGGCAAACGCAAGCTAACTATTCCCCCTGACCTTGGCTATGGCGCTCGTGGAGCCGGGGGCGTAATTCCACCGAATGCGACTTTGATCTTTGAAGTAGAGCTAATTAGAATTGGCTAACTTTAGACCAGATAACTTTAGACCAGATAACTAGGGTGGGCACTGCCCACCTTACACCATTTGACAGCACCTGTAGTAGATGAAACCTTATTTTGCGTAAGCCTTTTCATTAATAATTAACTAGCTTTCTGCTAGCTTTCTGCAAAATCTAAGTATCACTGGAGCTAGATTCAGAAGTTGCGGTGGTAGCACTTGAATCTGTGGATGATTCTATAGATGATCCTGTAGTTGGTTCGATCACTGGCTCGATCGTCAGCATCTCTACCTTGGTTTCACCGGGATTTTCGCCGGGAGTGGTCTCGATGATGGCGGTTCCAGCTAGGGGTAAATTTTCGTTGACTCGTGCTGCGTCAATTTCAATGGTCTGGGTTATATTTTCATCACCGGGAGCCACTAGCTCAGGACTTTGATTTTTGTCTAGTTGCTTTTTTGCTTCATCGGCGATCGACTGGACTTTGCCTTTGGCTTCCTCGGCGAGTCCTTGGACTTTTTCCTTAGCTTGATTAATAATCGGTTGAGCTTCTCCGGCTAATTTTTGAGCTTTTTCCTTTGCCTGATTAATGAGTGGCTGGGCTTCCTCAACTAGATGCTGAGCTTGTTGTTTTGCTTGCTCTCGGAGTTCCTGAGCCTTTTCCGTGGCTTGTCCAGCGATGACCTGAGCTTTTTCTGTGGCTTGCTCCCGGAGTTCCTGAACCTTTTCTGTAGCCTGTCCGGCGATTATCTGAGCTTTTTCCGTAGCCTGCTCCCGGAGTTCTTGGACTCTGCCCGTGACCTGCCCCTTCACCTGTTCGATTTTTGGAGGAGTTTCTGTCTTAAACTGGGTCACTAAATTAGTAAACTTCTCCTTGACTATTTCTAGGTGTTGGACAGTATTTTCTTTGTCTTCGATAATAAAATCCCGAGCTTGGGTCAACAGCAGATTTAAGCCCTCGGTATAGGGTTCGCTGGTTTCTACGGCGATCGTCCTTGCTAAAACCCGCTTATTACCGATATTTGTAATCCCCTCTGGAGATAATAAAAAGCGACGAGTTAAAATATTTCCTCGATCGATGGCAAGGAATAGATAGCTAATGACTTCTCCGGTAGTCGGCTCGATCAGATAATCTTCAATTTTGCCAGCCTTGTTGCCATCTTCTGTGAGTAGTTCCCAATCTAGAATCTGCTCTGAACTATCTGGTTTTTGCCATTCCTCTTCATCGGTAATGTTATTAACTAGAATGTTATTCCCTAGGCTATAAATTTGTTGCCAAGCAAAGGAACGTTTTTTCATACCTAGCAGACCAGTTTTTGCAGTGAAGCCGATGATTCTGTGGGTGCGGGGATTGAGCCAGATGCGATCGACCTTGCCAATTTCTTCCATGGTCTGGCGATCG
>JAAUUE010000301.1 GCA_012031635.1 Coleofasciculaceae cyanobacterium SM2_1_6
CGCCCCTTCTCCCTAGGGAGAAGGGGCTGGGGGATGAGGGGCTTTTTCCTTATTCAGGATATTTTTCGCAGTTCCTGATGTCTTGACAACAAACCAAAACCAACCAACAAATGGATCTTTCCCCCACCCATAGCCTGTTTGAGATGAAATATGCCTTGCGATGATTTACCAGCTAAACGTTATCTATAAATACTTTAGAATAGCGCACCCTCTGGGTACGCCGTTCTAAACTCAATTAGGGTTGCCATACCACTACTTCAGACATTTCTTATCCCTCTCTAGGCGAGTGTTGCCAATTAGGGTACTAGCGATTACACACCGTCTTGTTTGACCACTACCCCTGCCCATGAGGGTGATTCTGCCCAGCCTCCCGTTGGTATTACCGTGGTGATTGTACTGCACCCGCCAAAGTTCGTTATTATTATCTCGATATAGGGTTGTGTTCTCTTTATCAATTTGTACTTTATCCCCAAGCCCTTGCCACTCAGCATTAGTGGGGGGAATACTTCCTTCATGGATGGCATAAAATAACTGGGAATTGTATTCTCGAAAACTAACTTGCCAAATTAATTTATTTTTCCTAGCATTACTCTGGGCTTCATACTTTGCTCTCTGGACTCGCTCCTGAGCATGAATCAAGGTTCTTCTTTCTACAAAACCTAGCCAACTGGGCAGGGCGATCGCCATAAATATCCCAATCATAGTCACCACAATTAAAATCTCTAGAAGTGTATATCCAAAGCTGGAATGCGATCTAGAATCAAGATAAATATTGCCATTCTCGCCGCAATTATTCATGTAGTCTACACCCTAACTAATAAAACCTAGGCTCTAGCCTAGATCGAGGTAGAGTATATGTCAATAGTTTTTGTGTAATTAGATTTACTTCTAGTCTGACATTAGCAAAATAAGACTATACCACCAGCCTGTCTAAAATAATTCTTGCCACTCAAACACCACATCATCAAAGGTAAGGATAGAGAGGCGATTGCCTTGAGTATAATGATCAATTCGTTTATAACCTACTTCTAATGGTTGGGAAAAGCCTGTAATGGTTTTGGTATTGACCCCAAGTAACCACAGATCAGGAATCCCAACGGCAGCATATATAGTGCTAGACAGCTTAATTAGGACAAGGCTAAATATGTTGGCTGAGCGAAGTCGAAGCCTAATTTGTCCTAACTTTTATGGCAACGATCATACATCATATAGAGGTGCTTTGATATTGCGATCGTATTCAAGGGAAATATCAGCAACTTCAACGATCAGCAAAATATCCGCAGGTGTTGGTAGAGCTGCTTTATTTCAGCAAAAATACCTTTTATAGCAAAGCAAGACATAGCTAGAACAAAATAAGAGTTGCGAAACCCCTGCGCTGCGGGGGTTTCGCAACTTAAACTTTCTTCACCATCTCGGTCTTTGCTATAATAATCAATTTCTGTAGATTACCAATTCCCAATTTAGCGCATATCATAACCAAACAAATTGGGGTCTACTTCTCCTAGTCTCAAGTCAGCCAGACCATACTCTACCCAGCGTTGGTCTACTGTCGCCGCAATACTGGGGTCTGATTCTAGGGGTTCTCCCCAAGGGTGATCAGTTTCGGGGGGAATTTTGGTGGTGGCATCAATGCCCATGCGTCCCCCCAAACCAATTTTTTCGCTAGCAAAATCAAGGGTATCAAAGGGGGTATGGGGCAGAATAAAGACATCCCGCACTGGGTCAACTTTGGAAGTGATTGCCCAAACCACTTGGCGAGGATCGCGAATATTAATATTTTTGTCCACCACGATTACAAACTTGGTATAGGTAAACTGAGGCAAGGCACTCCAGAAGGCGAGGGCGGCTCGGCGGGCTTGTCCGGGATAGGCTTTGTCAATGGAAATGACGGCGGCTTTGTAGCTTAGGGCTTCCATGGGCAGGAAGAAGTCTACAATTTCACTCACCTGTTGCCGGAGAATGGGGGTATAAACTCGATTGAGAGCGATCGCCATCATCGCTTCTTCCTTGGGGGGTCTGCCGCTAAAGGTGGTCAGGTAGAGGGGATTTTTGCGGTGGGTCATGCAATGGAACCGCACTAGGGGCGAATCTTCCACGCCGCCATAGTAACCCATGTGATCCCCAAAGGGACCATCGGGCAGAACTTCCCCGGGAGTAATCGTCCCTTCGAGAACAAATTCTGAATCTGCGGGAACTTCAAGGTCTACGGTTTTACATTTTGCTAACTGTACCCCGGTTCCCCCGTACAATCCCGCAAAGAGCCATTCTGATAGATCTACCGGAATCGGGGTGGCTGCTGCCATGATAATTAACGGATCTACTCCTAGAGCGATCGCTACCTCCAGTTTTTGACCCCGTTCTGCCGCCTTGCGTAGATGTCTTGCCCCGCCCCGCACCGAGAGCCAGTGGACAGTCATGGTTGTCGCCGATTGTAATTGCAGCCGATACACCCCCACGTTGGGAATCCCAGTTTCACAATCTCTGGTAATGACTAACCCTAGGGTAATAATCTTCCCCGCATCCCCCGGATAGGGACGCAGTAAGGGCAAAGTATTCAGGTCTAAATTATTTTCATCAATTACTACCTGTTGACAGGCTGGTAAAAAGTTCCGCCCCGGTTTGGCCTTGAGGACATCAAATAAGACTTTGCCAAAATCCACCGCTTGGGAAATTTTCTTCGGGGGTTTGGGCTGTTGGAGCATCCCCAATTTTTTGCCGAGGGTTTCCAGTTCCTCTGGGTTTTGCATATTCATTGCCCAGCAAGTCCGCTCCAGCGTCCCCATCAGGTTAATCGCCACGGGAAATTTTGATCCCTTCACATTCTCAAAAATCAATCCAGGGCCGCCCTGCTGGAGCATCCGGTTGGAGATTTCAGTAATTTCCATATCTGGATCAACGGGGGCTGTGATCCGGCGGAGTTGTCCTTGGGATTCCAGAATTTTAATAAAGCCACGGAGGTCTCTTGCCATAATTTCTAAGGTTTCCTAAATCCTGTTGTTGAATCTACCCAAAGTCAGTCTTTGGATAGATAAGTTGAATAGGTTTAATGATGCGAATAGTCTTGATAATCTTAATGTAGTCTCGATTCCCTTCGGGAGGCTAACGCCAATGAGTTTATTTGGGGTCGAGGTCTTCAGGAAAGTTAGAATCTAAAAGTTGATCAAGGGTGTAAGGACATTGACTAGGAAGGTTCTTGGGATCAAGGGGAGTTTCCCGCCCGACTAGGAGTAAACCCAGTTGATAAGCCTTAGAAATAGCTTCTGCTTGATGAGGTTTTAAGCTAGGGTTTTGAGCAAGTAAATCAAGAATTTGCAATCTTTGTTCTTGGATAGTGTATCGCCAGCTTTTACTCCGACGGTTGGGTTGATAATGCCATTTGAGAAGATGACCAATCAAGATGCCTAGACGATTTTTGAGTTCTTGTTGCTGCTGCTTCCCCAAAGATTCTAGTTCCTCTACTAAATTTGTGATGTCTAAGTTATGCCATTTACCACTCTGCAAAAGTTGTGCTTGCTCCTTTGTCCAACCATAGAAATCAGTTTCGTACAAATTCAGCATAATTACATAATTAATCTTGAAATATTAAATACCAACTTAAATATTCATCTGAGGCGGGTCTGGACAGTCCCCAGATTAGTTTGTATTGTAGAGAACTAGCATAGAGGTAAATCATGAGTACCCAAATCACAATTACATTGCCAGACGAAGTCTATCAACGGGCTGAGCTTTTTGCCCGGTTGGCAAACCGAGATATTGCCAGTATTTTAGCAGATACGATTCAACTTTCCATGCCAGCCGTCAGAGCTAATGTTCTCGATCTTGAGCCGATAGCTAACCTCTCTGATGAACAGGTTTTAGCTTTAACAAACTTGCAAATGGAGCCAGATCAGGATAGTCGCTTGAGTGAGTTGCTCGATCGCCAACAGGCGGGTCTTTTAATTGAAGATGAGCATCTAGAATTGCAAGCCCTGATGCAAATTTATCAAGAGAATCTGCTACGAAAAGCGACCGCTCTCAGTGAAGCTGTTAAGCGTGGATTAATAGAACCTTTGAACTAGTGAGCCAGTGAGTCAGATATCTGAAGCAGTTCGGGTGAGAGTAAGAGCGGCAGCAAATAATAAATGTGGCTATTGCTGTAGCCTTCAGAAGTACGTGTTGGGAGTTCTAGAAATCGAACACATCATCCCTAAAGCAGTAGGTGGCTCTGATGATGAGGAAAATTTGTGGCTCGCCTGCCGTCTTTGTAATTCGTATAAAGGGGTACAAACTCATTTTAAGGATCCAGTTACAAGTCGTAATGTCAGATTATTTAATCCCCGGCAGCAAAAATGGGTAAAACACTTTGCTTGGACAGATAATGGCGCTTACATTTCAGGACTAACTGCTAGCGGTCGTGCTACTGTTCTGGCTCTACAATTAAACAACCCTTATGCCGTAACAGTCAGACAGGCTTGGATATCTGCCGGATGGCATCCACCAACTTAAGATGACAGGGTTGACTTACATTCTCTAGATTTCAAATTTAGGTTATTTACAAAGTAGTCTAGACAGTCCCCAGATTAGTTTGTATTGTAGAGAGCTAGGCTATATTCTGCAAATATTATAACTTTTATGAGTTCTGCCCTTCTTCTCCTCAAACAAAAACTCCAAGCATCTTTACCTTTGACCCTAGGGGCGGAAATTTCTCTGCCAGAACCCCTGCTAGTCCCTGCCAGTAATCCGAAATTTGGGGATTACCAATCGAATTTACCCCTTGCCCTTGCCAAAACCTTAGGGAAACCACCCCGGATCGTTGCGGAGGAAATAGTCAAGAATTTAGATTTAGCAGATATTTGTGAGGTGTCGATCGCTGGAGCCGGGTTTATTAACTTTACCCTGAAGCCCAACTATCTAGAGCAGGAATTACAAAAAATTTATGAGGTCAATGAGCGGAGCCGAAGTGGAGAAGATCGCTTAGGCATCGCAGTAGTCCAGAAACCTCAAAAGATTGTGGTAGATTTTTCCAGCCCTAACATTGCCAAGGAAATGCACGTGGGACATTTGCGATCGACCATTATTGGGGATAGCATTGCCCGAATTTTGGAATTTCAAGGACATGAAGTACTGCGCCTCAACCACGTGGGGGATTGGGGAACCCAGTTTGGGATGTTGATTGCCTACCTCCAAGCAGCCTACCCCGAAGCTCTCGTGACCCAAGATGCCCTTGATCTAGGAGATTTAGTTGCCTTTTATCGCCAAGCTAAACAGAGATTTGATGCGGATCCAGAGTTTCAAGAAAAGTCCCGTCAAGAAGTGGTGAAATTACAATCTGGGGTCGAGGCAACTCGTCGGGCTTGGCAGTTACTTTGTCAACAATCCCGCCGAGAATTTCAAGTTATCTACGATCTGCTGGGAGTGGAATTGATCGAGCGGGGGGAATCTTTTTACAATCCTTTTCTGGGGGCAGTGGTGGAGGATTTAACCCAGTTGGGACTGCTGGAAGAAGATGGGGGAGCCAAGTGTGTTTTCTTGGAAGGCTTTACCAATAAATCTGGGGATAAATTGCCTTTAATTATTCAAAAAACCGATGGTGGTTATAACTACGCCACTACCGACTTAGCTGCCCTGCGTTACCGGATCAAGGAAGACCAAGCCCAAAAAATTATCTACGTCACCGATGCCGGACAGGCGAACCATTTCACTCAATT
>JAAUUE010000012.1 GCA_012031635.1 Coleofasciculaceae cyanobacterium SM2_1_6
CGCCGAAATTCATCAAAAATTGTGTTCTTTACCCACCGTTTCCAAACATTTTGGAGGGCTTTGGCTGGTGGTTCTTGGAGGGCTTTTTGTCCTGCTTTGGTCAAGACTAATTTTTTTTGCGGAAATCTCTGCAAGATTACTGCCTTGAACTAGTACTGCCCAAGCAAAGGACTTGATGCCGCCAACTTCATCAACATACTCCGGTCTTTTTGCCCCGGCTTTCCGTTGCTCATCATCATAGAAATCCCCCTCCTGTAATATCTGGGCGATCGCTTTCACCGTGGCGGCACTGGGTAAATAGGTTTTATCACTTACTGCCACCTTCCCTGATTGAATCAAACGTAAGATTACAGCGAAATCCTTGGGAGCTTTGCTCTCCATTTCACACTCAACAAAGGAAATTTCCTCTTCGATCGTTTCTCTTTGGCGGGTTGTCAGGTTATAGTCTGTAACTTTTACAATAAACTTATCTGGAAGCGTGTCTCCGATCTGTTTGAGGGTAGTAATTTGTGGTTTCGGCACAAAACTTAATAATTCCTGCTGGAGATCGGGGGGAACTCTATAATCACTGAAAAACAAACAGAGCAGGGAAGGCTCCAGTCGCCAGCTATAGGCGTTAGATTTTTTACCCCAACTTGGCTCCTGTCCGTACTTAGCTACAAATACTTCAGGGTAATAGGTTGCTTCGGCTCCATAGATCGCTTCAGCTACCGCCGCCTTTTGGAACTGGTCTAATTTCTCCCAAACTTTTTTGAGATTCTCGCCTTGCATCTGTCGGACAATTTCCGCCACCAGTTCCGCCTTGCGGAGTAGTTTGCTATTGCCGAGGAGGAGGGCATTGAGCTTTTTTAAATCCTCAACATTTATTCCTTCGAGCGCTTGTTGGAGGTTGAGAATAACATCTATAGTTTGGTAGCGTGCCATGGTTTTAGGTTAATGCTCTGATTGATTAAATATCCCACTAATTAAATATTCTACTAATTAAATATTCCACTACAAATCCCAGAAATCTGCTAGTTGATAGCCGAGGTCTTGGAGCATGGTGCGGAGGAGGGGTAAACTTAAACCAATTACATTGCTATGACAACCGATCAGATTTTCCACAAATAATCCGCCCCTACCTTCGAGGGCAAAACAGCCTGCACAGGTCAAGGGTTCGCCCGTGGCTACATAGTCCTTAATTTCTCGATCGCTCACCGTAGCAAAATATACCTTAGTAATTCCGCACTTAATTAAAACCTGCGTTCCTGCGATCAAACAATGCCCCGTGTAGAGAGTCCCCACTTTCCCTGACATAAATTGCCAGCGCTCGATCGCCTCCGCCGCATTCCTAGGTTTACCATGAATTTCCCCATCAATAGCCAGAATCGAATCACAGCCCAACACCACCGCTTCGGGATAAAACTTCGCCACCGTAGCGGCTTTTTTCTCTGCAAGGGTATTCACCAACTCTTGGGGATTGGCTAGTTGCACAAGGGATTCATCAAAATCACTAGCCCGAATTACGGGATTGATCCCAGCCTTGGTCAATAGGCGTTTGCGGGCTGGAGATGCTGAAGCTAATACAAAAGTTTTCATTGGATTCTCATCAAGTTCCCATCAAGTTCTCAACAACCGTTAATCAACCAATAAACTACATGGATAGAGCCTTGCCCACCTTCCGTTTGTTAATTCAACACTAATCTACAACCCATCAACCCATCAACTAATCAACTAATCAACTAATCAACCCATCAACTAATCAACTAATCAACTAATCAACTAATCAACTAAGAAAGATTTAACTACAGTTTCTAGGACATTCTTTGCTTTCCGCCAACGGGCATCAGTGGTTGAGGCATTAAAAGTATAGAGTTTACCCCGGCTCACGGTGACACTGGCTAGATCATGACGGGCAGCTTCGCCAATTTTTACTTCATATTCCATCAAATAATAGGTTCTGCCCTTGACTTCTCGACTGGCTACGTTGATTAATTCTGCTTGGCGATTGGAATTGGGGGGAGCGATCGCCCGTTTTTGGAGTTGATAGCCAATTTCTGAAGGAGTTCCCAAATCCTCAAGAGTCTTGCCCTCTGGCACAGGGCTAATGACCACACTTACATTTTCTGTACTTTCGATCACATCATGAAACACCACGTCAGGACCACTTTTCACAGGAACCTCTAGCCAGCCATTGGGATAAAAAAATTGATATCCATCGCTAGGATCTACATAACTTTTTAGCCCACTTACCCCACCAGCACAGCTTTGCAGAGCCAGACTCAGAACTAAAAACATAACGATCGTTAATTTCTTAAACATAATTTTTTTGTATATGAAGTGTTTATTCAGTTACCAGTTATCAGTGAACAGTGAACAGTGAACAGTTACCAGTTATCAGTTATCAGTTACCAGTTATAGTTACTCGCACTGAGCGGAGTCGAAGTGTCAGTTATTCAGGGAGCAGTCATTCAGGGAACAGTTATTCAGTTATCAACTCTTGATGTTTACTTTTTACTTTTTACTTTTTACTTTTTACTTTTTACTTTCCCCTGTTAACTGTTAACTGCTAACTGTTCACTGATTCTAGGAAACGGAAGCCGCAACAAAAATTAGTCCTGTAACTAAGAGAATTGCGAGTACCCCAAAAATTATGTAGTTACGTTTTTGGTTCGGGGTTGGAGGTTCAGCTTGATAAACTTTTGGTTCTACGGCAAAATTATTTAAACGACCACCTTCTTCATTGGTGTAGGGCATAGAAATACCTCAAAATATTTTATTAATGGAAAAGATTTTACCTAGTTATGCAACAATTTAGCAATAAAAATAATGGTAGATTTGTTAAGTGTAATTTAAGTGCAATCAATCTTAGGGTGAGATGCTCAGGGTTCCGAGATCGCCGTCTAGCTCCACTAAGCTGCCTACGGGTAAGGCTGCGTTTTCGCCATCATGCCCAAAGGGTAGCCCGGAAACTATCGGAATGCCGAGATCGCCGAGGCGATCGACCAGCACCTCCTCTACAGTCCAACTGGGGCTGTGAAGATTGGAGGAGGGGGGATCACACCGACTAAACCGCCCTAGGGCAATCCCGTTGATCTTTTGTAAAGCTCCACTAGCCCGCCACTGGGTGAGGTAGCGATCGATCCGATAAGGAGCCTCGGTGACATCTTCGAGGGCGAGGACAACTCCAGTAAAATCTGGTTGCCAAGGAGTCCCCAGCAGGTGAGTTGCCACGGTTAAGTTTCCTGCTAAAAGCTGCCCTGTTACTCTTCCACCGCCCCAGCCGATCCCTTGTAAGGGTTGTACCTCTCGCCCTTGGAGCAATGCGAATAACCGCTCGATCGACCATGGGGGTTCCGTCCCCAGCGTAGTCAACACCGCTCCATGAATACTCCCTATGCCTTGGCGGTAAAGGCTCCAGAGTAAATTTGTTACATCCGAAAAACCGATGAGCCATTTTGGGGTATCTAACGGCTGCCACTGCCAATCCTCTAGGAGCCTAGCTGAGCCGTAGCCGCCCCGGATACAGAGAATGCCCCGGACTTCAGGATTCTCCCACGCTGCTCGGAGTTGCTGACGACGCTCTTGGTCAGTTCCCGCTAAGTACCCCCAATTCTGTAGCTCTGGCAGGGCTAAGTGATAGCCCCTCGATCGCCACACCTCCAAACCCTGAGTATAGGCTGCCATTTCTCGCAGACTGCCACTAGGGGCAATAACCTGCAATAAATCCCCCGGCTGGAGGGGTAAGGGCTGTCTAATTAGTTGTTTCATCATTTTAGTTTTCTTGTCTAGTTTAGGAGTTGCCTCAAAATAACATTTCTAGAGACAATTCCTGCTCCTTCCCCATCCAGAGAGCAGAGGAGATACTCAAAAATCCGCCCCTGACAAAAATATATTTGTTAGAAGAAATAGCAGGTAAAATCACCGAAGGGTGAAAGGATATTAGTAGGTTAGATTGTAGGGGATGAAATCGGCAAAATTTGTAAAATGGTATCTTAAAGTACATTTCCCCTAGATACTCACCGTAGCAAATAGCCAGTACTTATAGGCTTATTTACTTTAATTCCCATGAAAGTAAGATCTTATCTACCATTTTTTCTAGTATTTTTCATGTTTCTGGTGACATTGCTATCAACCTTGCTAACTTGGGGAAGCTTTGCCCCTAAATCTGCTATCTATGCTCATCCGCATCTTGTTTCTAACTCGGCTAACATCAATACAGCCCCAGCAAATCAGTCGGTAGATCAAATAATAGATCAACAAGTTAATCAAGGAATAAATCAATCTGTTGTAACCATAGACGATCGCATCCAAAGATATGACTTGGGAACCTACCTCCAATTTCTCAAAGATTCGGATAAAAATCTAACGATCGAAGATGTTAGTAGCCCGGCTTTTAGTCAGCAATTTTTTCCTAGTAAATGGAACCCGCCTAGTTTTGGCTATACCAATTTTACTTACTGGGCAAGATTACCCATTGCGAATACTACCGATCGAGACCTAGAGTGGATTTTATTCCTAGAGCATCAATTAATTGATCACATACATTTATATGTCCCTGATCAAACCCAAAATCAATCTCAAAAATGGAATGTTATAAAAACTGGATTACTCCATCCCTTCACCACTAGAGATATTCCCGATCGACTCTTTGCCTTTCGGATTCCCCTACCCGCCCATAGCCAGCAAACTATTTATTTATGCCTAGAAACCAGCACTTCCCTAATTATTGATGCCCACCTGTCCAGTCCTTCGGTATTTTGGCAGCATCGCTCCACTACTAATTTCTTAATTGGGATTAGCTACGGGGTTGTCATTTTTGCAGTTTTATATAACCTATTATTATTATTTTCTCTCAAGGATTTGGGATATTTATACTACATAATTATTTCCCTAGGAACCAGCTCCCGTTTTGCAATGGTTGATGGATTAATCATACAATATTTTTGGCAATATCAAGTTACTTGGAATAATAGTATTATATTTTTGGGACCTTTAGTTGCAGTTTTTGCCATCCTCCAGTGGACATCGGAATTTCTACAAATCCGGGAATTATTTCTCCCTTGGCATCGTTATTTACGAGGTTTTCAAGTTGCTTCTATTTTGTTACTAATTGGGTTTTTATTGTTTCCTTTTCGAGCTATGGTAAGCCTCGGAGCCATATTTTTACTATCAACTAGTTGTTTCACCGCCTCCCTAGGAATCCTTGCCTACCGCCGAGGCTACTATCCAGCCAGATACTATCTACTGTCTTGTTTTAGTTTATTTTTGAGTATTTTCTTGATTCAACTTGCTTTTTTGGGTGTTATTCCCGCCTCAGTGTGGATTCGAGAATTTCCCCGGTTTGGGGTGATTGCTTTGATGATCTTTTTATCTCTAGCTCTGGGCGATCGAATTAATCTAATTAAAAGCGAGAAACTCCAAGAACAGCAAATAGCTCTACAGGAAAAAGACGAACTGAATAGCGATCTCCAACTCATTCAAGATCAACTCCTCAAGCGTGAACGCAAGCTAGAATACGATGCTTACCATGATACCCTAACCGGTTTACCAAACAGGGCTTGGTTGATGCAACGTCTGCAATACCTAACTCAAAATCGCCTTGCCTACGGTGTGCTATTTATTGATCTTGATCAATTTAAGACTATTAATGATACTCTCGGTCATCCCATCGGGGATAAATTGTTAAAA
This sequence comes from Coleofasciculaceae cyanobacterium SM2_1_6, assembly GCA_012031635.1. GTDB lineage: Bacteria > Cyanobacteriota > Cyanobacteriia > Cyanobacteriales > JAAUUE01 > JAAUUE01. The sequence goes on from JAAUUE010000012.1 coordinate 5,671, forward strand.
TACGCAAGTTTTCGGATTCAAGCTATTTTGGATCGGCATACTAATGTTGCTAGATTGGGTGGGGATGAATTTGTGATTTTGCTAGAAGAAATTGTTAGTATAGAAGAGGCAGTAAAGCTAGCAGATTTAATCCAAATTCAACTACAATTACCTTTTAAGTTAGGAGATTATGAGTTATTTATTAGTGCTAGTATTGGCATTAATTTAGGAACAGGAAATTATCAAAAACCAGAAGAGATTTTGCGAGATGCGGATTTAGCGATGTATCAAGCCAAGCACAAAGGGCGGGGACGTTACGAAATTTTTGATCCCAGAGTCCGCAGGTGGGCGATGGAGCGGTTGAATTTGGAGCAGGAACTCCGACAAGGGATCGATCGAGGTGAATTTTGTTTGTATTATCAGCCCATAGTTTGTTTGCAAACTCAGCAAATCCAAGGAGTCGAGGCTCTACTCCGGTGGCAACACCCCAGTGGGAAAATAATTTCTCCAGAGCAATTCATCTCGATCGCTGAAGAAACCGGATTAATTAATCCCTTGGGTTGGTGGATTGTTGAGTCAGCCTGCCAACAAATGCAACAATGGCAACAACAATTTTCTATAAATAACTCTACGAATAGTGCTAGTAACGAGTTTAAATTTTTTATGAATGTCAATATTTCTCCTATTCAACTTAAACAACAGGATTTAGTCAGAAATCTCCGACAGATTCTCCGGAAAACAAGCTTACCCGGACATTACTTAAAGTTAGAAATTACAGAAAGTTGTCTCCTAGAAACAACAAATTCGCAATTAGAGTTATTAAATCAACTCCAAGAGTTAGGAATTAAGCTCTGCATTGATGATTTTGGGACGGGATATTCTTCCCTAAATCGCCTCCATACTCTGCCGATTAACACCCTAAAAATTGACCGCTCCTTTGTCGATCGTCTTACCTCTGGACACACAGAAATCATTGAAATGATTGTTGCCCTTGGGCATAGTTTAGATATGAGTATTGTAGCGGAGGGAATTGAGGTAGTTTCGCAGGCAGAACAGCTAAATAAGTTGGGATGTCAATTGGGACAGGGTTATCTATTTTCTCCCCCCCTAACAGCAGAAGACCTCACCTACATACTCCAAAAATCCTATTTTTCAATAAATCCCAGCAAGGTTCCTTAAAAGTTTTCTTGGAAAGTTTATTTAGTATTTGTTTTCTTCAATCCATCTTAAAGGTTGTTTTAAAAGTTTCTGGCAGTTGTAGATGCATAGCAGCTTCTCGAAGAGTAACCACAACTATAAAAATAAAGTCCAGACTTCGATCAGATTTCGCTCAGACTTCGATCAGGCTCAGTGACTGCCTGTGGTGACTAATCAAAACTCAAAGATTGTATTAACCTGCATAGGATAGGTTTTGCTCCTGTAACTGCGACCCCTCGACCTCAGTAAAAACACTGATATTTTAATATTTTGTGTTTGATTTATGGATTAACTTATCTCTGGTTTAAAGATGGTTGAGGTATATATTTTCAATGCTGTGACTCTTGATAAATTCTTTACATTAATTTGACTAAGTATTTACAAATATCTAAAGAGCATGGATATTAATCTTGATATTATTGGCTACAGAGAGTAAAAACACTACTCCCAATTTATACTTACTATTTTCAAGAACTCAAAAACTCTTTAACTTAAAAACCTTCATTACTCCCTAGCATCTACTAAGTAATATCTTTAACCCAGCATCAACCCAACCCTCTAGCTAGGCTCAGTCAAAACTTATGGTCAACAACTCACTCACTACCACCATTCCGGCAACATCTACAGCATCTAACCTTGTTTTCATTGATACTGCTGTCGATAATTTTTCTAGCCTCTTGGCGGGGCTAAAACCCAATACCGAAGCAGTGATTCTTGACCCTAATCAAGATGGAATTAGCCAAATTAGTAACTTTCTTGCCCAGCGATCGACCCCTGTAGACAGCATTCAAATTCTCAGCCACGGCAGTGCTGGTAGCGTCCAACTCGGCTCCACCAGCTTGAGCTTAGATAACCTCGAACAGTACAAAACCTCTCTGCAAACCTGGTTTTCTCCCCTAGTCGGTAAAACTCCTGATCTCCTAATTTATGGTTGTGATGTGGCAGCAGGAGCGGTGGGAGAGGCTTTTATCAACAAGCTCAGTCAAATTACTGGGGCAGATGTGGCAGCTTCCGTAGATTTGACCGGGAGTGTTGCCAAGGGCGGCAACTGGATTCTAGAGAAAACCACGGGAGCGATCGAAGCCGGACAAGCCTTCACCCAAAAAGTCCGGGATGCTTACCAAGACGTTCTGGCGACCTTCACAGTCACCAACAACAATGATTCTGGAGCGGGTTCCCTCCGTCAAGCAATCATTGATGCAAATAACACTGCTGGTGCTGACGATGTGGTGTTTAACATTGGTAGCGGCGGCGTACAAACCATCTCCCTCCTCACTCCTCTGCCAGAAATTACCGATACTATTAACCTCGATGCCACCACTCAACCCGGTTCTGGGGGCAACCCAGCGATCGAACTCCGGGGCGATCAAATCCCTGCTTTTACCATCGCCAATGCTTGGCAATCAGATTACTACAACGGCTTAACCTTTTGGGCTGGCAGTGATAATAGCACTGCCAAAGGATTCATCATCAATCGCTTCCAGAGCAACGGCATCAAAGTAGGTAGAGCCAACAACTACAGTGGAGCAACCGTCGGTCCTAGCGGCATCACCATTGAAAATAACTACATTGGCACAGATACAAGCGGTACCGTTGGCTTGGGCAATAGCTGGTGGGGAGACCCCAACGTTTCCAACGCTCTCTACGTTCATCGCAGTACTAATGTCACCATCAGAAATAATTTAATTTCTGGAAATACTGCCACTGCCTTAATCATTCGCCAAAATTCCACTGGAGCCTTGATCGAAAATAACAAAATTGGGACAGACGTAACTGGTAGCTTTCCTTTGGGGACTCAGAGATGGTCTGTTTATATTAACAATGGCTCTAACAATGCTATTTTCCGTAACAACCTAGTCGCAGCCAGTGGTTATGATCACGAAACTAACGGCATGGAATTGATGCTGACCTATGGAGTTCAAAATATCCAAGTCTTGAATAATCGCTTTGGGACAGATATCACTGGGACTAAATCTTTTCGGAACCGGGGACAGTACTTAACCACCACTGCTAACCCGGCTGCTGCAAGGATTTTCACCTCTGGCGGGACTAATGTGGTGACAGGGAATATTTATAATGGCAATTGGGCTGGGACTTTAGGGGCTGGGAACACATCCTTGGGTTTGGCGGCTCCGCCCCAGCCAGTCTTGAATCCTATTGCTCCCCAATTACCGACGATCGCCAGTGACATTACTTCATCTGCCAATGTAGGTAATTTAGTCAGTAGTTTAATTGGTAGCTCGATCAGCAATGCTTCTGATCAAGGAATTGCGATCACGGCAATTGATAACACCAATGGCACTTGGCAATACTCCACAAATAATGGTGGTGAATGGTCAGACCTAGCCCAAGCCTTGATTTCTAAGTATCGATTACAAAATGCCCCCCCCAATCCCTTTACTTCTGCCTTTTTGTTATCTGCTGACAGCAAAAACCGGATTCGTTTTGTCCCCAATGCTGGCTTTGTAGGAACCATCTCCAATGGAGTCACCTACAGAGCATGGAATCAGAGAACCGCAGGCAATGGGTTAATTATCAATATCAATACTGGTGGTAGATCTAACCTTGCTCCCTTGCTCAATAGCATCAGTAATAATTCTGACAGCTTAAAAATTGAAGTAACTGCTCCCCTGATAACTCCACCTACTCCTACACCAATAACTCCTGTAATTGTACCTCCCAGTACTACACCAGCAGTTCCCGAAAATTCTCCACCTCTTGATCCCGGTTTTATCCCCTTACTCAAAAATCCTGATGCCCCAGCTACTCCTGACCCCGTGATTGTTGGCGAGTCTCCAGAAAATAATCCCGATGGCTCTGGCGCATTTCCTTTCTTCTTCCCAACTCCTGCACAAATTCCTACACAAATTCCTGTAGAAGTACCGACCCCTGCTACTCCAGAAAATGCGGGAAATGGCGGTTGTCCCTGCGAACAAGTGATTGCTCAGCAACAGCCTAACTTAGTCACCGATACAATCTGGGGAACCAATGAGGATGACTTGCTTGTCACCACAGCTACTGCCAATACTGTGTATGGTTTACGAGGAGATGACACGATCGTCGGTACCGCAGGCAATGAAAACCTCTTCGGGGGTGCAGGCAATGATGAAATTCGAGGTGCAAGAGGCAGAGACTTTATCCGGGGTGGCTTGGGGGCTGATATTCTCTACGGCGGTCGGGGTCGAGATGTAGTTAAAGGTGGTCGCCACAAAGACTTGATCTTTGGTGGTCGGGGAGCCGATATGCTGGCGGGCGGGAAAGGTAGTGATGTGATCTACGGTGGCAGAGGCAATGACTTTATCTCTGGCGGGAAGGGTAAAGACCGCCTCTTTGGGGGCTTGGGGGATGACACCCTCTGTGGCTGCGAAGGAGACGATTTTCTCCGGGGTGGTCGGGGCAATGATGTCCTCAACGGCGGCATCGGTAATGATATTCTGATCGGTGGCTTAGGGGATGATCTTCTCACGGGAGGTGCGGGGAGCGATCGCTTCCGGTTAGTTGCTAATCATGGGATTGATACCATTACTGACTTTGAAGTAGGAATAGATTTCTTGGAACTAGCCAGAGGTTTACAGCTTTCTGATCTGCAAATTGTTCAAGGTGCTGGAGCTACGGTAATTGGTTTACAACCGGAAAGTCTCTTTACCAGCGATCGCCCCTTGGCAGTCCTGTCGGGAGTAAATGCCGCAACCCTGACTCCGAATAGCTTTATCCCTATTTAGGTAGTCTAGCTAGACAAGGCTTAGGGAAACTTCTAGCAAGGCTAAGGCAAAGATGAGGGGGAGATTTAAGACAATTTGTGGGCAAGGTTTGGGGAGGTTGGGAGAAATCTAGCTCCCAAAATGTTGCATAATGGTAGTCTAAAATTTTTATTTGTAAATTTTGTAAATTGTGTAAATATTGGTAGATTTTAACCAGATTCTAACTATGCCTAGCCCCCAAACAAGATCCTTCTGTGGCGAAATTCGAGGTAATCAGGTAGGGGAAACCATCTCCCTGTGTGGCTGGGTCGATCGCCGCCGAGATCATGGCGGAGTGGTGTTTTTAGACCTGCGGGATCGATCGGGGCTTGTCCAAATTGTCGCCGATCCCGTGCGGACACCGATCGCCTACCCCCAAGCCGAACACCTGCGAGCCGAATATGTGGTGCGGGTGACGGGGCGAGTCACTGCCAGACCAGCAGACTCCCTCAACCCCAAACTACCGACGGGAGAAGTGGAAATTTATGCCGATCAGATCGAACTCCTAAATGAAGTTTCTAAGCAGTTACCCTTTATGGTGGCTAGTGCCGAAGGGGAAACCGTCAAAGAGGAATTGCGCCTCCGGTATCGCTATCTAGACCTGCGCCGGGAACGCATGACTCGGAATCTGCAACTCCGCCATCAAGTAGTCAAAGCCATCCGCCGCTACCTCGAAGATGAGGGGAATTTTACGGAAATTGAAACCCCCATTCTCACCAAATCCACCCCAGAGGGCGCACGGGACTATCTCGTCCCCAGTCGGGTCAACCCCGGTGATTGGTATGCCCTGCCCCAGTCTCCCCAGCTATTTAAGCAGTTGCTCATGGTTTCTGGGTTCGATCGCTACTATCAGATTGCTCGGTGTTTCCGGGATGAAGACCTCAGGGCCGATCGGCAGCCAGAGTTTACCCAGTTGGATATGGAAATGAGCTTTATGGAGTTGGAAGAAATTCTGACTTTGAATGAAGGTCTAGTCAGCCATATTTTCCAGCAGGTACAAGGAATTACCATTCCCCGCCCTTTTCCCCGGTTGACCTACGCTGAGGCGATGGATCGCTACGGTTGTGATAAGCCCGATACCCGCTATGGTTTGGAGTTGGTGGATGTGTCCGATGTCTTAAAGGATTCTGGGTTTAAGGTGTTTGCTGGAGCGATCGCGGCGGGGGGAATTGTGAAGATTCTACCGATTCCCGGTGGCGATCAGGCAATTTCCAATGTGCGGATTAAGCCCGGTGGGGATATTTTCAAAGAAGCTGCCGAAGCCGGAGCTAGGGGATTAGCTTATATCCGAGTCCGGGAAAATCTGGAATTTGATACCATCGGAGCCATTAAGGATAATCTCACGCCAGAGCAGAAGCAGGAAATTATTCGCCGGACTGGGGCAGAACCGGGACATTTACTATTATTTGCCGCCGATAACTCGATCGTGGTGAACAAAAGCCTCGATCGCCTCCGCCAGTACATCGCCAAGGAATTAAACCTCATTCCCGCAGATAAAATTAATCTCCTGTGGGTGGTCGATTTCCCCATGTTTGAATGGAATACCGAAGAAAAACGCCTCGAAGCACTCCATCATCCTTTCACCGCTCCCCATCCAGAGGATTTAGCTGACCTGAAAACCGCTAGGGCACAGGCTTACGATCTGATTTTTAACGGTGTAGAAGTGGGGGGCGGCTCTCGGCGGATTCATCAACGCCCTATTCAGGAACAGGTATTCACAGCGATCGGTCTATCCACAGCAGAAGCCCATGCCAAATTTGGATTTCTCCTCGAAGCCTTTGAGTTTGGCACACCTCCCCACGGCGGCATTGCCTACGGACTCGATCGCCTAGTTATGCTCTTGGCTGGCGAAGACTCCATCCGGGATGTGATTGCCTTCCCAAAAACTCAACAAGCCCGTTGTCTCCTGACTGAAGCCCCCAGTGGCGTAGACCTGAAACAACTCAAGGAATTACAAGTCGCTTCTACAGTAGAAAGTAGAAAGTAGAAAGGAAAAATTGGCTCTTCACTTCTTCTTTTTACCTTTTACCGTTTTTACCTTTTACTTTTTCTGATAACTGATAACTGATAACTGTTCACTGATTATGAATCCAGTCCTCATTACTAAACTGAATAATGCCTTCACGCTGTTTCTGAGCTTGCTCGTGGAGGCGATCCCTTTTTTGATTTTGGGGGTGTTGTTGTCTAGTCTGCTGTTGTTGTTTGTGGATGAAAAAAAACTGATCTCGGCACTGCCTAAAAATCCTTTGTTGGGGGCACTGGCGGGGAGTTGTGCGGGTTTTTTGTTTCCGGTGTGTGAGTGCGGTAATGTGCCGGTAGCGAGGCGGTTGTTAGTTCAAGGGGCTCCGGCTCCGGTGGCGATCGGGTTTTTGTTAGCCGCCCCAACTATTAACCCCATTGTCATCTGGTCTACGTGGGTCGCCTTTCGGGAGCAACCAGAAGTTGTAGTACTGCGAGTGGTTTTTTCCTTGACGATCGCCACCGTGATTGGTTTTATATTCAGTAGTCAAGCAGATATGCAACCCCTCCTCCAGCCCTCGGTGACTAGATTTATGTCCCGTCCTTCGACAAACTCAGGGTCTCGCAGCGACCAACCAGAGTCCCAGCCCCAAACGATCCCTAGCCAGACTCCTACCCTGCTGCAATCTGGTTCCTATATTCTAGGGGGCGGGGTGATGCAACGCTTAGACCTTGGTTTACTGAGTTCATCTCCGGTGATCGCTGCCACTTCTCCAGAATCTGCCCTAGCTCAGAAGTTACGCCTGTTTATGGAAAATAGCATTCAGGAGTTGCGGGAACTGGGCGGGGTGTTGGTGTTGGGTAGTGCGATCGCTGCTTTTTTGCAAGTAGCAGTACCAAGGGAAATTATCATTGGCTTGGGACAGGGTCCTGTCCTCTCCATTATTGCCATGATGGTACTAGCCGCAGTAGTTTCCATCTGCTCCACCGTGGATTCCTTCTTTGCCCTCGCCTTTGCCTCTACCTTTACCAGTGGCTCTCTCCTAGCTTTTTTAGTATTTGGGCCGATGGTAGATTTAAAATCCTTGGGTTTGATGCTGTCAGTATTTAAAACTAGAGCCATTATTTATATTTTCACGATCGCCGCCCAGCTTACCTTTCTCTTCACCCTCTTCATGAACTTATACATCAGCTAAATTTTTATTGAGATTAACATGGTGGGCGATGCCCACCCTACTCCTCTACTAAATTTTTATTGAGATTAACATGGTGGGCGATGCTCACCCTACTCCTGTACCTCCCTGTACCTCCCTGTACCTTCTGTTCCCTGATAACTGATAACTGTTCACTGACCTTTCAGCCACTTTTGGAGAATCTGACTCAGACAAACTCCTGTTTCTAGCATACAAGCGTGACCAGAATGGGGGAGGGTGACGATGTGGGCTTGGGGGAGGTACTTTTGCAGGCGTTGGGCTTCCCTAAAAGATGGTAGGAGTCGATCGCTCTCCCCGACTAAAATTAATACTGGCTGTTGCAGTTCCCAGAGAGCTTGGGGGTTGACTTGGAAATCTGCCAACATTTTGATCCGCCAAGCCACTGTAGTTTGAGGTACCGATCGCATCGCCTGTAATAAAGACTGCCGCTCTTCGGGGTTGATTTTTTCTAGGGCTGCCAACAGAGGTAATCCTGCCAGAGTCGAGAGGTAATACAAACTATCCGGCAACCATTGACAAGCCTGCCCCAACCAGCCCAGCCAAGGTAACTGACTAAAGGAAGAAGCTGGATTAATCAGGATCAAGCGATGGTAAAGATTGGGGAGACGCACGGCTAATTTTAGGGCAAGACAAGCGCCAAAAGATTCGCCACAAATATATACCTGTCGATTCTCTAGGGTTTCCTGCTGGATCAGATGAATTACTTGGGTACTCAGCCCTTCCCACGTTTCGAGATTATGGGCAGGAATTTGCAAACGACGCACATCAAACCAAGTTTCTAGCTGAGGCAGTTGCGATCGCCACAGATACCCAGTCCCATCCATCCCCGGCATCAATACCAATAAAGGTAACTCTGGAGAATTTTGGTAAGGTGTGAGAAATACTGGGGCTGAGGAGAGAGTGAGCATAAATCAGTTATCAGTGAACAGTTATCAGTGAACAGTTATCAGTGAACAGTTATCAGTGAACAGTTATCAGTGAACAGTGAGTAAGGGTGCAAGGCTTTGCGCCCTCTGCAAGTGGGTGGGCATCGCCCACATCTAGGTGTTGAAATAGCCGTTAGTAGAGCATTGATTGCTGAAGGAGGGTGCTGATTTCTTGATGGCAATGATCTGTGAGGTGACGAATAACTTGTTTAGCTTGTTTCCCTTGATATTGATCGTGGGAGTTGGCTGTCACCCAGTAGGGACGACCGATCGAGATGGTGAGTTTTTTGTATAAGACCACCGGATGCCAACCCTCGTGATCAAAGAGGGGTTCGGCTGGGTCAAAAAGTTTTAGGAGTTTGAGGGGGACTAGGGCATCTACTTGATGTTCTTCTTGGGCAGCGATCGCCACAGGCAGCACTGCTAAACCGGGAATCTGCGCTCGCAGGGCTAAATGGGCAAAACCTCGATGGAATCTCCCCACTTCTTGGGGCTTGGTTAAATTGACCATGGGGGTTGCGCCCTCTGGAAACACGCCGACAAGTTGGTTCGATCGCAACAACTCCGCTCCCTGAAGTAAGAAACTCTGTTGGCGTTGCGCCACTGCATCCAAGGGAAAACACCCCAACTGGGTGACTAAATCTCGCATGATGGGTACTTGCCCCATGTAGTGATGACAGGCAATGCGGACTGGTTTTGCCAAGGCTACCATCAGCGCCGGAGCATCCATAAAACTGCGATGATTACTCACCACGACAACGGGAGTTTCGGTGGGAATCCGGTCTTGGTGATGTACCAAAACTTGAGTACCGAGGGCAACTAAGAGCGATCGAGAAATATTTAAGGGACTATCCACAGCTATCAGCCTAAAAAATTATAGAAGAAATCAGGCAAACAGCCCTAGTTAATTAGCCTAACAGCTTATTCCCAATTTCGACTACCAAGGATTGCCGACCATGGTGAAACCACTCCAAAAGTAGGGATGGCGGAGGGAGCGATCGCCCAAGCCCTGCAACTCTTCATTGAGGGGAAATGTCCCTTGGGGTGTAACTAAGTTCCCACCCCTCAGCCGCACCTCCCCTCGGAGCATGGCTAGCTGAGCCTGTTGTAGGGCTTCAGATTTAGTTTTCTTTACCCGTAACTGTTCATAAAAATTTGTCATCAATCCCAGCGTTGCAATATCGCTGACATTCCATAAACTTGCTAGAGTCGATCGCACTCCTGCATTAACAGCCAATCCGGCAAATCCTAGCTCCGCATCTCGATCGCCCAAAGCTGTCTCACAAGCACTCAAAACCAACAACTCTACGGGCGGATTCCCCCAATTTAGTTGATCTAGTTGATTCATTCCTAAGCGCCTATCCCAGAGTTGGATAAAAGAATTAGAGCGATCGCCCGGACTGAATCTCCCATGAGTCGCCAGATGAATCATCTGAAATGAATAGTTTTGTCTTTGCTGAATCAGATTATTCAAAGTAAAAGTCTCGTTGAGAAACTTTGCCCCTTGCCATAGTCGCTCAATAGCATTTAGTTCTAAAGATACTGCGGGTAAAGGGCTTAAGCCAGAATCGCCAAAGGTAGTAGCCCCCATCGCCAGCACTTGAGAGCCTTCGAGGGCATAGTAATTAGGGTCGGTCAGGTTAAAGTTAGGCATTAAGCCAAGACTATACTCTTCCACAATAAATCCCTTCCCATCATGCATGGCGGCAAGGGGAGTCGATCGCAACCCTGTATCCATCAAAAATATCAAGTTATTAATGCCTTGTTTTTGCAACTCTGCTTTTAAGGGGGCGATCAACCATTGATACATCTGTTGAGCATGATCGAGATAGCCACTGGGGCTACGGAAGTTTGTCACCTCAGAACGAAAATTATTAGCCACCGTCAACACTTGCCGGCGAGTAGTTCCAGGCAACTGAACTCGTAGCGGCGCTGTTTTCCCTGTCACCAAAATAACTTCTAGAGGGTCATTATCTCTGTTAGGACGATCGATTTGAGTCTCTAAACTTTGGGCACTTAAGCCAAGACTACTAAAGTTATTAGTTCCCTCTTGAGGAGCAAAGAAAACATAAATTAAAGCAGGTTTAGCTCCAGTAACCTCAGTAATTTCATTGAGCTGTTCTTGAACTGTTGCTAACCGATAACTACCCTCAAGGGCTGGAAGAGTTCTACCCAAATATTGAGCAAAATCGAGTTGAAAGTAATTTTCTAAGCTGCCAAGCCTAGCTAAAATATCGTCAAGGGCAGGGATGGTGATGATGGGGATAGAACCCGGAGGAGTTGGGAGAGTTGGGAGAGTATTTAGGGGATTGGCGGTTCTGAGGAGGATATCCCGGAGAGAGCGGGGCAAATCTAGGGAAAACTCAGGAATAGGGCTGGGAATAGTGATGGGAATGAGACTTGGCTCTGGGCTGGGAATAGGTTATGGGGGCAACTAGGGGGGTAGGGGCTGGGATGGGGGATGGACTGGGCGTGGGTACTTCCACAATAGGAATGGGTTCTGGAATAGGCTCTGGGGCTGGTGGCGTGCCGACGATAACTGGGTCGGGAGTGGGAGGTGCGGGCGGATTTCGCAATAAAGGGAACAGTTCTGGATTAATCGAAGGTTCAACAACAGGAGGTGCAGGGGGTAAGTTTGTAATTATATCAATGACTCCAACATTATAGGTATAGCTATCGAAGGTGTTGGGAGGTATAGGAATTGCTCCAATAACGGTTGAAATATTGCCGCTAGGGCCAGCATCGATCGCTCCTGCTGTGCCATTAATCGCTGCGTCGCCAATAGTAAAAGGAGTAACTATTCCCCCATTGTGATTAATAGTTATTGCTCCATCCCCAGCACCAGCTTGTCCAGAGCTACAGATGCTAATACCTACAAAACAAGTGCCAGTCACCTGAACTAGATTTCCAGCAACCAGATTAATTGCTCCACTATTATTCCCTACAACAGCTCCTTGAGAATTGATCGAATTGACTGTGATGTTGCCGTTAGGAGCATTAAGGCTAATGGCTCCACCATTACCACTGGTAGGAGGAGCAGTTGTTAGCATGCCTAGGCGCAAGTTACCAGTATTTGCCGTGATTTGGAGACTGCCACCTGACGTTGCAGTAGTTGTATTTAAACTAAGATTTGAGGCATTGATGCTATCTGCAACGATGGTGACATTGCGACCAGAAGAAACTAAAGTAACCGCAGCAGATGCGGTAATAGTTGATGCAGTAAAAGAGACTGGTGCTCCCGGTCCAGAAAAGTTAATAATACCGAGGGTGGGCATAGCAAAGTCAATATTGCCACTAGCTCTGATATCGACAGTTGTGGCTACAGGGATACCACTTATAGCTGCAAAGGAAATAGTCATATTAGCAGGCAAGGCTCCTACACCAATAATTCCTCCAGCAGCTAGGGCATCACCAGTACCGATTCCGGGGAAGATAAAGGTAATATTTGTCGGATCAAGCAACAAGTTTCCAAATAATCCATTGGCTCCCGACACTTCTACCTTGCCATCAAAAGCTAAACTTTCCCTTCCAGAAACTTCTACAAAGCCGCCCCGTCCTGTTGCTCCTCTGCCTGTGATTCTGCCCCAAAAGCCTGTCCCTTGATCCGCCCAGACTATTACCCTGCCGCCTTCTCCTATACTAGTAGCATTAGCTCGAATTAATGAGTTTGCATCGACCACCGTTCTTTGAGAGTTAAACCGCAGAGCCGGGGCAATCCCTGTGTTGATACCACCCAGATATTCTCCCCCTAGTCGCACCGTTCCCCCGCCTGTGGCTCCATTGGCATTAATCCGAGCATTAAGCGCCGCCACTCTGTCCCCCATCACCTGCACCACACCACCATTTCCTATGGCACTGCTGACATCAATCCGACCCGAAGCCACAGCCACACCTTGCTGATTGGGTAAACTCGTTCCTGCCACCTGCACCTGTCCCGATGGGTTAACCGAAATTCCCGGTAAATTACTCCCTGTCAGCAAAGCGGGTAAATCCACAGCCCGAAACTCATTACTAACAGGCGGCACAAACTCCAAACTCAACACCTGCCCCGGCTGTGATAATCTCACTCGATTCGTTCCCGGTACAGCCAACAGTTGAATTTCCCCACCGGACGCTGTGAGGTTTCCTGTATTGAGCGTATTCCCGGCAATCAAACTTAGATTCTGACCATTACTTACAGCTAAATTCCCCGCATTCACAATGCTTCCAGCTTGAGTTGTCGTGAAGAGAAAACTATCTGGATTCCCCAATAATGCTGAGAAGTTGTTATCCCCAAAAGCATTAAATACACCATTTCCAAACCCAATCCCATTAGCCGTAGTAGTCGCCGTGAAACTAGCAGGCACGTTTAGGCTTGCCCCCTGCCCAAAGATAATTCCCGCCGGATTCATCAAGAATAGATTAGAATTTCCCCCGGTGACTTGCAATAAACCATTAATAAACGAAGGATTCCCGCCGTTGATCCGACCGAGGATATTTTGCGTTTGGGGATTACTCAAAAAGTTGGCAACTTGATTTGAGTTCACATTGAAATCTTGGAAACTATGAAAGAGATTCGCCCCGGCTTGGGTTCCCCCAGAGATATTAATCTGGTTGCCTTGGGAGTTAACTAGAGTTCCGGTGTTGTTGGGATGGTTACTGCCATGCCCTAGGCTTATCGAAGGGGTGATCTGAGCAGCAAGAGGATTATGGATCAGAGCTAGGGCAAGACCAAAGCCTAGGGAGGCTCTAGTTATTAAGGGGGAAGCGAACATGGAAAATATCAATTTGGGTCTGAGAAATGTGTAATTAAGTAAATTAAAAATAACCTACGCAAATAATCAATGTCTTCCGAATTATTACCAATGTTAAGCATACATTTATTCTTAATTTCTAGACGTTTTTCCGTGTTATGCTCTAACAACTTGTAAGACTTACTCCTAAAATTTGCTTCTAAAACTTATCCACAGATTTGCCAATCATATCTCTAGGTTTACCAAGGATTGCCGACCATGGTGAAACCACTCCAGAAGTAGGGATGGCGGAGGGAGCGATCGCCCAACTCCCGCAACTCTTCATTCAAAGGAAACATCCCTTGGGGAGTAACTAAATTCCCACCCTCCAGCCGCACCTCTCCCCGGAGCATCGCCAACTGAGTCTGTCGCAGGGCTTCAGATTTGGTAGTAGTCTCCTGCAATCGCTGATAAAACTCCGTCATTAACCCAAATGTGCCTTCATCACTCACCAACCACAAACTTGCAAGGGCAGATTTCACCCCCGCTTGCACTGCTAGCCCAGCAAACCCCAGTTCTGCGTCCCGATCGCCCAAGGCTGTCTGGCAGGCACTGAGTACTAACAGATCTAGGGGTGGATTGCTCCAACCAGCTTGCCGAATTTGGTCTAGGGTCAATCTTTCATTGCCCCAGAGTTGAATATAGGAATTAGATTTATCGCCGGGGTTAAAGGAGCCGTGGGTGGCGAGGTGGACAATGCGTTGTCCGGGGCGACGGGCTTGACGGAGATTAGTGAGGGTAAAGTTTTCATTAATGATGGTATTCCCACCCCAGATTTGATTAATAGCGTTTAATTCTAGGGGGACGGCGGGTAAGGGGCTTTTTTCAACAAAATTAGCAGAACCCATGCCCAAAACTTCGGAACCTTTCAGGGACGTGTAGCTGGTATCGGTCAAAGTGAGAGAGGGCATGAGACCGACACTGTAGTCTTCGACGATGAAGCGATCGCCATTATTCTGATCTCGCAGGGCAGCGATCGGCATAGAGCGCAAGCCTACATCCATAAGAAATACCAGATTATCAATCTCACGCTTTTTCAGTTCGTCTTGGAGGGGAGCAATCAGCCATTCATGAAATTGGCGAGCGGAACTGATATAACCATTACTTCTACTGGCAGTCAGACTCTCAAACCTCCGAGCAATTTCCATAACTTGAGGATAACGCAATCCGGGATGTCGGACTCGGACTAGGTCTCCATTGGGAGGGACGAGGACAACTTCGAGGATGTCGGTGTCCTTTGGAGTACGGAAGATATTGCCACGGGCAGATTCGGCATTTCTGCCAGTATCATTTTCTGGGGCAAAAAAGACATAGATAAATACAGGTTTGGTGCTAGTTTCCCTGATGATCCGTTGCAAAATATCCTGAGCTTGGTTGACATCGAGGGTGGCGATCTCGTTGTTCAGCCCAATAAAAGCTTGAAATTCTTCCCTAAAGGATTCATCGATCAGGCGGATATCCTCACTGAGGGCGGAGACAGGAATTCTAGTAATGATAGGTAATCTAGTCTCGTTAGTATTAGTTGCGAGGGAAATTTGGACACCGGGAGTAGTTGGATCAAGGTTGCTGGGACTTAATTGGGGAAGATCATTAGTAATATTCGGCACTGGGGAGGGGCTGGGGAGAGTTACTGGAGGGATGATGTTTTCAGAGAGAGGAGTGATGGCTGGAGTTGCACTAAGGAGCATCGGGGCGATCGAGCTGCCAACCGGGGCAGTGATAAAATTAATCCTATCTGCAACGACAGGAGATGTCCCCACAACCGCTGGAGCCGGAGTGGCTGGAGGTGCAGGATTTGTCAGGATAGGGAGCAGGTTTACAGGTAAAGGTATCAGGGCAGTGGTTCTAATCCTAATGTTTGTCCCGTAGTTATTAATCTCTGGCGGTACAGGCACAGTTAGACTATTGACAGTATTCGCTCCAGTCCCACTAGTAATTGCGGCGGCTGTTCCATTCACCGTTGCTCCACCAACCACAAACGGAACGATCGTGTCACCCCCATGAGTAATTGTAATCTCCCCGCCTCCAGACCCGCCTTGGGTAGAAATACTAGCTAAGGTTCCATCCCTAGCCGTAAAACTTCCCGTAGCCAAAAATAAATTTCCCGCATTAATTTCCACCGTCCCTCCTGTTCCACTACTACCAGAAACAGATTCTGCATAAATTGAGCCGATGGAAATATTGCCAATGGCGGCATTAAGAAACACATCGCCCCCATCTCCCAAGTCACTGCGGGATCTTAAATCTGAGGTACTAAGGTTGCCTCCAGTAATTAAGCTAATTTCTCCGACATTTCCTTCCACAGTAGTTGTATCTATAACTTGTGTACTTATGTTGCCGCCAGCAGTTAACTCAATATCCCCGCTATCTCCCAAGGTGCTGCCAGAAAATAAAGTGGCTAGGGCATTGATATTGCCGCCAGCAGTTAACTCAATATCGCCGCCATCCTCTGAAAAACTTGAAGATTCTAATAGCCCTCTAGTGGTGATGTTGCTCGTCGCCGTTAAATTAATATCTCCACCATCTCCAGAGGTGCCAGCAATCACTGTAGATAGGGAGATTAGACTGTCTACAATTATATTTTGGGCTGTGATTTCAATCTCCCCGCCTCTCTCTGCGACCCTTGGGATGCCACTGTCCAAGGCAGCAGAACTACTATTAATTTCTCCCGTAGCATTGAAATTCCCATTACTAATCAGATTTTGGTTGATCTGAATATTTCCGCCTACTCCAGTATTTCCCCCGGCAGTGGAGAGAGAACGACTGTCGAGGGCAAAAACATTAGTAGGACTGATGGGGGGAATGATTGCCCCAGTGATAGTTATGTTCTCTGTAGCGTCAATGGTGATATTGCCGCCGTTGCCCCCAGTCCCAGTGATCGCCGCCCCTGTACTAGTCGTCATTCCTGTGGCTGTCACACTGCCATTAGTGGCTGTCACACTGATATTGCCCCCATTTCCTGCTGTGCCCCCATCCACACGGGAGTAGGCAGCGATGATGCCAGTGGTGATATTTGTGGCTATAACCGTTACATCTCCGGCATTGGCAGCAGTTCCCGTGCCATCGATGACCGATCGACTATTTAAGTCTCCCGTGATCACAATGCCATTGAGGGCTTCAATAACAATATTCCCGCCATTACCTGCGATCGCTCCTGTCAGAAAACTAGAAGCAGTATCAATATTGCCTGTAGAGATATTGCCAGTAGTCCCATTGAGGCTCACTGCACCACCGTCTCTCAAGGGCGCAGAAATTGATGTATCGATCGCCCCCGTAGCAATACTTGCTGCTGTAATGCTTAAATTCCGACCCAGAGCTACCAGATTATTGCCGTTGGTATTAAAGACTCCCCCCGCCGTGAAGGAAATATCCCCACAAGGATCCACAGTACAGGTGGCAAAATTGAGACTACTCCCGGTCAGAGTCCCAAAGGTAATATTGTTACTCGCCTCTAAAACTATATTTGTCGCTGCGCCCAAAGCCTCAAGGGTTGCCTGCGAAATGGTGATATCTCCCGGATCACACCCCAAGGTAATACTTGGCAGCGCACACCCCCCCAAAGCATCCGCTCCATTGCTAATCAAAATATTCACTGGGTCTAATAGCAACGTACCGAAACTGCCCCTCGGTGCTGACAAATCCGCATTCCCCGCAAAAGTCAGAGTCTGCGCTCCCGATACCTCTGCAAACCCGCCATTCCCAGCATTTGCTCCGCCCCTCGCCGTAATATTTCCATAAAATCTAGTCGTATCATCACCCCAAACTATGACTCTGCCGCCATCCCCTGAGTTAACCGCATCTGCCCTCAAAAACGAACCAGCATCCACATAGGTAAATCTAGAATTAAAAGGATTAGTGCCCCCGCCTCGATATTCCCCACCGACTCGGATCGTACCGCCGCCATTAACTCCAGTAGCATTCAAGTCGGCGTTTAAGAGAGTCACTCTGTCACCGAGGATATTAATAGCCCTCACCCCCTCTCCCATTGGGAGAGGGGAGGAAGCTAAGCTGAGATTCCCAGAAGTGACGTTTACTCCTTGACCGGTGGGGATATTTACCCCGGCAACTTGCACTATTTCCCCATTGCTAGTAATTCCCGGTAGGCTTTGTCCGGTGAGTAATCTTGGTAAATCTAGGGGAGCGATCGAGCTAGCTGCCGAGGGAATTATTTCCAAACTTAATAAATGTCCAGGTTGGGAAATCCTCACCCGATTAGTTCCCGGCACCGCCGCTAGAGTAATATTCCCCCCATGCAAATTCCCAGTGTTGACAACATTTCCGCCAAGTAAGCTAATACTTTGCCCAGAAGTAACAGCCAAATTCCCAGCATTCACAATACTTCCGGCTTGGTTTGTGGTGAAGAGAAAGCGATCGGGATTGCCCGTTAAAGCTGAGAAATTATTGTCACCAAGAGCATTAAATACATTATTCCCAAACCCAATTTGATTCGCCGTTGTCGCCATAAAACTAGCTGGGACATTCAGACTTGCCCCTTGTCCAAAAATGATTCCTGCCGGATTCATCAAGAATAAATGAGAATTTCCTCCCGTCACTTGCAGCAAACCATTGATCACAGAAGGATTCCCACCATTGATCCTGCCGAGGATATTTTGAGTTTGCGGATTACTCAAGAAATTGGCAACTTGGTTTGAATTAACATTAAAATCTTGGAAACTATGGAAAAGATTCCCCCCAGCTTGGGTTCCCCCGGTGATATTAATCTGGTTGCCTTGGGAGTTAACTAGAGTTCCAGTTCCGTTGGGAGTTATCTGGGCGATCGCTGTATAACTATAAAAACTGAGATTAAAACTCAAACTCAAGCCTAAGGAAACTTTAACTAATCGGTTCATGGCCATAATTGTGGCGGGGGTAGTTGCATTTACGGTAATTACTTGTCAGTATACTCAACATACTCAACATACTCAACTTAGTTTCGTCAGTGCTTCTTGGTAGCCATTGCGCCCCTGCTCCTTCGCAGCGTAGAGAGCCTGATCAGCAGTTGTAATGAGTTGATCGATCGAGAGTTCTAGGGTCGGCACCACACAACAAAAACCGAGACTGATAGTGACATGGGGCGCAACAGTCGATCGAGCATTAGGAATTTTGAGATCAGCCACTGCCTTGATAATCTCCATGGCCATAGACCTCGCCCCTTCGAGGTGCGTATCGGGCAGAATCACCGCAAACTCTTCCCCTCCATAGCGGGCTACCAAATCTTGAGGACGTTTTACCACTCCACAAATGGCGGCAACCACCTGCTGCAAACACTTATCTCCCGCTTGATGTCCGTAGGTATCGTTGTAGATCTTAAAACAATCCACATCACAAATTATCAAAGTCAAAGGATGTTTATATCTCAAGGCTTGTCGCCACTGCTGTTCTAGATAATCATTAAAATGCCGCCGATTAGCTGCCCCGGTGAGAGCATCGATGGTCGCTAAATATTGGAGGTTTTGATTAGCCTCTTGGAGTTCGGCAGTGCGCCACATCACTCGCTCCTCTAGGTCTCGGTTGGTAGTCTCCAACGTCGTAAAAGAATCATGGAGTTGTTGCCGCATCTGGTCGATCGCCCGGGCTAAGATTGCCAACTCCCGAATCCTCGGCACAGGTTCCGGGTCGGGGGAGGCTAACTGTCCAAAGGAAATAGCTTGGGCAGCATGGCTAAAGCGCAAAATCCAGTCACTAAGCTGGCGATAGATCGTAAAACTCAAAAGACTAGAGAGCAGAAAAATTATTAAGCATATACCTAGAGTTATGTAGGCATTGCGATCGATCTCCTTCGTAAAATCCGCCTTCGGAATCACCACCACCAACAACCAATCAAGCCCCTCCTCTTGGATTAGGGGTCTAATCTGCACAAATTTTTTGCCGCCTGTCGTCAGAATTAACTCTTCCTTCTTCTTCACAGCCTCCAATTCTGGAAATATAGTCCGGAGATTAAGAGCAGCTTCCCGAATCAGCGAATTTTTGCTCTGATCCGCCCTGACCCGGAGAGTCTTCCCTCGATCGATGGTAAATAAATTTTCTGGGTGAGAACTAGCCACAAGGTTATAGTTGCGCTCTAGAATGAAAGCCTGACCAGTCTTGCCGATCACAATGCTCTGGAGGAAACTACTGATATCAACAAGATCAAAATCCGTGGCGAGGACTCCAATTAGTGGGAGTTTCGGAGTAGGGCCTTGGGGATTTGCTGGGGGATTTGCTTGAGAAGGCGTAACAATCTGTTGAGCATAGAGAGGGTAAAGGTGGGAAATCCCCGTGGTTGTCGCATCAAAATAGTTATAAATATCACTCCAACCCGGCTTTCCAGCTTGGACTGCTTCTTTGTACCAAGGACGGTCACGGGGATCGTAGTTTCTCCCAATTCGCTTCAGCAAAATCCGCTTGCCCTGCTCATCAGCAAGGTAATTATAAATACTCTTCGGTTCTTGGGGATTAACTAACAGCAGATCAAGGAAACCTTTAGTTTTACTCTGGCGGACGGCGATATAAGTTCCATCTTCTTTGCCAATGGAAATATGATTGATCTGAGGGAATATTTGTTGGAGCGTAATAAAATGGCGGATTATTTGTTCTGAATTATTGAGATCGAGGTGAGTAGATTGAATTTCTCTGGCATTGATTTGATTGACTTGGATTGGTGTACTCAAAAAATTTTGGGTACGAATCTGGATGCGATCGCTAATATTATTCTGCAACTCATTTACCAACATCTGTACCGCAGTTTGTCCACTCTGCCAAGACAGCCATCCTGTCAAGCCCACTGCCAAGAGAATTTGGAAAACAAATGGCACAATTAACACCCACTGCAAGGGAATATCTCTGCCTATACCTTTACGTTTCTTCATGCCAAATATCAACCTAATTATTTATTCCTTGATAGAAAAACCATTTCTTTGGGTGATGCAAAAATATATTAATGACCTTTTTTAATACTCCCTTACTATTATTTGTAGCTCAAAGTAAAATATCCAACTCAATCTCTAGAGTTTATGCCAAAAATTAATCTCCAATCCCGCCTGTTCCTGTCCCATTTGTTAGTCCTGCTGGTGGGAGTTAGCAGCCTCGTGATCATTGGCAAGCTCTCTTCACCCCGGTACTTTGTGCTGTACTTAGAACAACTGCAAGCCCGGAACTATAGGATTAGCTATGGGGTGCGGACTGTCTTGATCGATGGGTTTGAGGCGGCTTGGAACCACGGGACTTTTTGGGCGGTGATCACGGGAGCCGGAACGGCGGGGGGCTTGAGCTATTTGATGTCACAGCGGATTGTGAAAAACCTGATCCAGATGGAAAAGATTACCCGGCGCTTTGCCGCAGGAGATCTGGCTGAACGGCTGCCGGCGAGTGAAATTCCCGAAATTAATCGTCTCAGCAGTAGTTTCAACCGGATGGCGGCGAGTTTGGCGGGGGTGGAGGAGCGACGACAGG
>JAAUUE010000302.1 GCA_012031635.1 Coleofasciculaceae cyanobacterium SM2_1_6
TCCACCCGCCTGCGGCGGGTAAAGTCCTTTAGGGCTGCTATGGTTTTGATGGTTTCTATTTAGCTTTAACCCAGAAAAATCTAAGGATGAGACTAATGGAGATTTGTAGCCTATTTCAGCCTATTCTTTCTCGAGATAAAGCTGCCACATTTGCTGATAAGCCTCTTCCATCTGTTTTGTAAACTTTTTGCCATTCCAGAGAGGAGCAGTCTGGCGGGAGGCTTTGAGACGGCAGGCAATATCTTGGCGCAGGGCTTTATCTGTACCGAGCTTGATTCCCCACTGGATATATTCCTCGTCACTCCACGCAATCCCTTCGGTAATCCCGGCATTGACCATCATGGTGTAGCTATTGCGAGCCGCAAACTGTTCCCCCACTCTCGTTACCATGGGCAGACACATCCACAGGGTTTCTAGGGTCGTAGTTGCGCCGTTGTAGGGATAGGTATCCAGTACCACGTCGGCAAGCCCAAGGTTAGCTCGATGGACAGCCTCAAAGGTTGTCCGGGGCATAAATTTGAGGCGATCGATCTCTAGCCCCACTTCCTGAGCAATTTCTCCATAAAACGCCCTAATCCCGTCTTTATCTGCCCGTTCTTTAATCAGAAAATAACTACCGGGAACACCTTTGATAATTTCCATCTGGACTTTCACCATAGCTGGATGGCGTTTATAGCCCGTGTGGGCGCTGAGGAAGACCACCGCATCGGCAGGAATATCTAGCTTATCTCGCCGCAGATCAGGGACAGCAATTTCAAACCCATCTACTGCAATATAGGTTTCCGGCATTCTCCAGATTTTCTCTGGGTAATATGCTTGGGCATCATCGGGCAGAACATAATTGTCAGCAATGTAGTAATCAATGGTCGGCAATCCTGAAGCATCCCACCCCAACCAAGTCACCTGTACCGGAGCGGGTTTCAAAGCAAGGACTTCATAGACTACATCAGAGGTAATACTATCCAGATCAATTAAAATATCAATTTCATCTTGGCTAATTTTTTCTGCCAACTCCAAAACTATGTTTGACTTGAAATACTTAGGAACTTTATTGAGATACCATTCATGGAGGGGATTATTCACCGGATCGCAACAAGCCATGTAGGTATAAATTTCAAACTTTTCTAAATCAGCATGTTCAAAAATCCAGCGAGCCAACCAACCTACAGAATGAGCCTTAAAACAGTGGGAAATATAGCCAATTTTTAGAGGCTTAGGAGTTTGGGAGAGTTTATTAGTTTCTGCATTATCTGGAATTGCATTGTCTAAAACCGAATTATCTATATTTGTATTATCTAGATTATTAGAATTAACTTGATTCTTGAGCTTTCTTTGTTGATGAAGTTCTTGGAATTTATTAACTAGATTTTGATAGTATCGATGGAGATTGCTACAACACAGTTGCGCCATTTGATTATGGAACCATCTAGTTTCTTGGGGATCATCAATGAAATAAGGTAGAAAAAAGGTTGAATTAGCTAAAGCTCCAATTATATGCTCTTCAATGGGTGGGTTTTCTGCTATTAATTGAGCTACAAACTGCTTTAATTTTTGACTAACTTCTTGTGCTTCTTGCCAATAACCACTAATAGCCATAAAGCCGCGAAGAACTAGGGCTTGACCATAGGTTAAGTCAGCAAGATGTTCTAATAAAGTATAAAGTTTTTGAGCAAGTTCTACACCTTGAATCGATTCTCCCAAATTTTGATAAAAATGAGCTAAATAAAACAAAAGATTTTTGTGTTCTGGATCAATAGAAAGTCCTATTTCACCCAAAGGAATAGCAATTAAATAATATCTATTAGCACCTCCAATATCTGCCACCCCTTTCTCTATAATTCTCAAAAAAGTTTTTGTGCCTCTGCCGTTTGCATATAAGGTGCAGCTAAATTGTATAAACTTTAAAGAGGAATTTTGCAGAGGAGCATAGGTTAGCAAAGATTCACATACCTTAATTAATAAATTAGTATCTAGAGTAGTATCAGATGAATTAATAGTATCTTGGAGAATTTCAAATAAACCTAGTTCTGTAATATCTTCAGGCGAGTAGATTTGAAGATCAATAGATAGCTGAACTATACTTAAAAGATTATTAATATTTGTAGGAATTAACTCTCGTACTTGTTGCCGGAGTTGCCATGCTAATTCATTGTTTTTCTGAATGGCTTGTCTAGTCGCCTCACCTTCTATAATACTGACAAGCTCTAGAGTTTCTGGGTCTACGTCATCCCCAGCCATCATAGCCATTAACCAGGTAGTTTCAGCTTCTGGTTTATTTCCCTGTAAGAAGAAAGTCAATCCCAGATACCAGTAGTTAGCTTTGATTTCTGGATTAGCATTAATTGCTTCCTCATAGAAGTTAAGAACCTGTTCATACTCTCTACTTTCTAAAAGTTGGATAGCTTCACTATACCAATATTTTTCTCCATCAAATATCATAATAATCAAATTTGAATTGTGTTTATATAAAAAAATAGTGGGCAGTTAAAAACTACCCACGAAAAATTTTGAGAGCTTAGGCAATTAAGTTTTACTTGCCACCTAAGTTCTTGAAGGTTGTGCCGCAATCAGATTTAGCAGAATCAAACGCTGTGGCTAAAGTAGGTAGAGTAGTAGTGGTGTCCTTACTTTCACAAGCAACAGCTTGAGTAGCAGATTGGTTGTTGATTTGAGCAGTGAATACTACACCTGCATAAGCTTTCAGGTTATCAATAGCTGGAGTAGCAGTATTGAGAGAGGTGGCGGTACCTTCTGATTTGTAAACATAGTTAGCAGTTTGGGTAGGGATACCAATACCTAGGTCAGCGGTAGCACCAGTGCCTTCAGCAAAGGCGGCAGATTCTAGGAAACGGGCTTGTTGAGCACGGTTGATAGCACCGATGTTGTTCCGACCTTCAGATTGCTTAGCTTTGTTGGCTTGGCTGAGGAGAGAAGGTAGGGCGATCGCCGCTAGAATACCGATAATGATGATTACAACGAGGAGTTCGATCAGGGTAAAACCAGCGTCTTTTTTCTTTTTGTTCAAGTGTTGGAGGAACTTAGCTTGTAATTCCGGCTTCATAGGTTTAGTCTCCGTAGAGTATTTGTAGTTAGTTTTTTTGTTTTTTCGTCTCTTAGCTATAGCTTACCCACATGACCTTGGGTTTCGATCACCTTGAGGAAATTTATTTTGGGAATTTGTCAAAACTCCCCAAACCTAGGGATTAAGGCTACCATGACAAGGACAAAGTTAGCTTATGGGTGGGCAAACTAGCTGGATAGCAGCAGGTAGCCTAGGCTCTCTAGTTCCGTGAGACTGGCGATTAAAACTTCTAATCCTGCATCGGGAGGAGTGGGGGAGAGGGTGACAGGATCGAGGTTATACAGGGTTTGCCAACGGGCTAAAAGATTACCAAAGCTCTGGCTACCATCCCAGAGAGGCAAAAGACAACTGGTGATTTTTGTTTCCAAGAGGTACGGTTCCCCAGTC
Organism: Coleofasciculaceae cyanobacterium SM2_1_6; assembly: GCA_012031635.1. GTDB lineage: Bacteria > Cyanobacteriota > Cyanobacteriia > Cyanobacteriales > JAAUUE01 > JAAUUE01. The sequence goes on from JAAUUE010000302.1 coordinate 3,470, forward strand.
AAAGGTAAGTGCCAACTAATTAAAAAGGGCTTTGAGGCTTGAATTTGCTCGATCGCTTCTTCTTTAGCTTCTGGAGTTAGTAACAAGGGATGCAATTGCACTGTCACCTCCTGCCAGTCAGAGGTATCCCAATCAGCAACGGCGGTTTTTTCTGGGGTTTCGATCGCATGACCACACCAGAAATCTAGTAGGCGATGGGTGGGTTGGAGGAGTTCGTACATTTCTAGCTGTTGATTGAGAGACATAGAAGCAAGGGCAAAACTCAAATAAATTGGCAGATTCTCCGGCTCCTTGAATAGGTCAAGAACTTGCCATTGCCGCCAATCCACCATGCTGTATAGCTCCAGCCCCGCCGCCTCTAACATAGTCAGGGTTTCTGGAATAGTAAAGCCCTTGTCACCTACAAGCAAAAAGTTACATAAAACACTTTCATCATCTTGGTTGTAGCTAGGCTCCCATGTTTGGGATTTGAGGTAGGCTCGATCGACCAACCCCGCCATGGTTCCCCGCACTTTTTCGATCTCTGCCTGTTGGGGAGCCTGATCTTGGAGTCCCATCAGCTTAAATAATTCCTGAGCTTGATAAAAATCTTGGCGCTGGTAGTAGCTGTGGAGATTGGTTCTGATAATGCCCTGGGGATTGAGGATCGATCGCATTTCCCGGAGAGCCTGTTGGGGATCCGGCAGCAAGTACAGCACCTCATCACAATTTATATAGTCAAAGGTCAAACCTAGTTGAGCTAATTCATCAATCCCTAGAGTCTGGAACTCCACACTTCGACTTCGCTCAGTGACCACACTTCGACTTTGCTCAGTAACCACACTTCGGCTCCTTTCGGCTCCGCTCAAGGCAGGACGCTCAGTGACCGCATTTTCGTAGCCATGAAAAGCTGCCCGTTTTTGAGCAAGATCGATGGACACCGGAGAAATATCAATCCCCACCACCTTAGCTCCCGGATTTGCCGCCGCCAGCACTAGGGAAGTATAGCCAGTCCCACAGCCTGCATCCAGAATTAACTTATCTTGGGTTGAAATTACTTCTCGATGCCGCAGATAGTGCGCCGTTGCCAAACTGTGGGTATAGAGCAAGTAGGGATCATGATCGGGCGATCGCTCCAAGGGAGTCCGGGGGTAGGGAGCCTGATCAAACTGCTGGCGAATTTTTTCGAGGTTATCTGTGTTATCTGTTGAATTTTTCAAGTCTTTTTCTAAAAATTAGAGAATATATAGCGATCCTAAATCTTTTTCTGCATTAGATTGCTGCTGGGAGGTTCCACCCGCCGCCGGCGGGAGAAATCATTTAGGACTGCTATATTTAGGCAATACCATGAAAAAAGGAACGCTTAGAACCACGTCCCCAATTAAATATCATAATTTTTTGATCTAAATTTAAAAATATACTAGGTTGTCTAGACTGAATTTGTTCTCAGCCCAGACTTAGGAAAAGCAAGAGGTTAGTAATCGTTGAGGTTAATCCCTGCCTGTTTTGCCATGGCAACTAGACCAATTTTATCAATGGTTTTCAGGGCTTTGGTAGAAATTTTAATTTTTACCCAACGGTTGCCTTCTGCCCACCAGAGGCGCTTGTCCTGGAGATTTACTTGTTGCAATCTTTTGGTATGACGGTTGGAGTGGGAGACGGCGCAGGCGTTATTTGCCTTCTTGCCAGTTAGTTCACATCTACGGGACATAATATTTCTCTCTAGATTTATAATTTAAGGTGCTAAACCATAATAATATACCTAGACGGAATCCGCTACTATCGCATTCCTAAATGATTTCTCCCGCCTTCGGTGGGGGAAATATTTACCAGAAACAATCTAATCTAATAAATGATTGAGGATTGCGATAGGCTAGGAATTCTTGTCTGTCAGCCGGGGCAAAACGGGGCGGGGAGGAGCCGGGGGCAGATAGTATTCGGGGCGCTGGGACAAATCTGAGGTGACGGAGCGCAAATCTCGGCGACTGCGATAACGGAAGACGATCGCCCCCACGGTCATAAACCCTGCTACCCCCAACAGTGACCATTCTTGCTCAAAGCCCCCAATCACCAACTCCATCAGAGCCATGGTGATCACAAAGCTCGTTACTGGTTCTCGGCGATAGGTTGATCTCAGAAATTTTGCCACATATCTTATAGATATCCTAAATCAATTGCTAGATTAAATTACGAAGGCTCCCATCCGCCTTTAGTGGGCAAA
>JAAUUE010000013.1 GCA_012031635.1 Coleofasciculaceae cyanobacterium SM2_1_6
GGGGGCTGGCCAAATCTGAGGCTTTCTACAAATTAGTGGTGGAAACCAATTCTAACTACCGGATGTGGAACTCTGCCTGAAACGGTTCTTGGGACGCGCACCCTACAACCAACAGGAGACGATCGCTTGGTCAATCACCACGGCTACCCAAGGCTGGGGCGGTTTTGTGGATAGTTTAATTGATTCTACCGAGTACCAAGAAAATTTTGGGGACTACATGGTTCCTTACCAACGTCGTCGCTACAAAGATCGTCCGTTTAACCTCGTGACCCCCCGCTATGCGGACTACTGGCGGGATAAATTGGAGAGTGAGCGTTACAAATGGGGAGCGGTGGATAATTTCTTGGATATGGCTCGATCGATCAAGCCCAAAGGCATTAACTACGTCACTAATATCCGCCTTGATAATATCCAAATCCCCGATATGACCCGCAAGGACACTACCCCCGTCCCCGTGTCCATCAATACTGCTGCTGGTTTCCCCTGCCGCTAGATTTGGGGTGATTTTTAAGTGATCGATCGCCGGTGTCTCATTCAAGTCACCAAGCCATTAGCCCAAAATTCAGCCCGTGAATTTAACTTAGAGGATGCTTTAAAAGTTTTTGGGGGTTGAAACCACAACAACAAGAACAAAGTCCGCCGCCGCAGACTAAGAAAAATTTCGGACTTTCTGCAATCTGTGTAGGCTGGTTCTGCTCCTGTAGCTGTGACTTTAGTCGCCAAGCTAACAAAAATGCTGAATTTTCAGACATTCTCTTAGAATCTAACTCAACTTAGCTAAAAATCAACTAAAGGAGAATTAACCATGACTATCCCTTTACTTAAGTACAAGCCCAGCAGCCAAAACCAGAGAGTCAAAGGCTTTGGAGTTGCCGATCTCAACGAAGATACTCCCTACATTTACCGTTGGGAAAATTGTTCTTCCTCTGGTGATGTCGAAAGCCTCATCTACGCTGCCTACCGTCAGGTATTTAGCGAGCATGAAATTCTTAATTTTAACCGTCAAAAAAATCTCGAATCCCAAATCAAAAATGGTTCCCTGACCGTGCGGGATTTCATCCGGGGTCTAGCAAAGTCTGAAGCCTTCTATCGCTTGGTGGTTTCTGTAAATAATAACTATCGCCTTGTGGATGTTTGCCTGAAAAGATTCCTCGGACGATCGGCCTACAACAAAGAGGAAGAAATTGCTTGGTCGATTAAAATGGGAACCGTGGGCTTCAGTGGTTTTGTGGATGCCTTGTTGGATAGCGAAGAATACACCCTTGCTTTTGGTGATTTCACCGTTCCTTACCAACAACGCCGGAAACAAGGTCGTCCCTTTAACCTCGTAACTCCCCGCTATGGCGAAGATTTCCAAGCCGTGGCTGGAACTACCACCACCGATTGGCGCTTCACTTTGGAGAAATTCTACTCCAAGAAAGCTAAGATTCGCCGCTTACCAGAGGGCGACCCCGGCAAATATCGGGAATTAGCCGCCGCCGTCAATAACAAAGGCAACTACGCTCAAAGTATTTCTTCCTTTAGTATTGATTACCTCAACAAGGTTCCCTACAGAGGCCGACGCTAGATTTTACTTATAGCAGTTTGCGTTCAGAGGTGGTGCGATCCCCCTAGCTTAAAAAGGGGGATTTCAAACTCAGTGGTTAGCTTAACAGATTTAAATTTTCTGTAATTCTAGATGTTGATGATTTTACCCTCCTGACTTTTTAGGGGGGATTTCTATTTTCCAATCAAGATTTTTCCAGTCAAGATTCTTAATGGGTGCGGGGACGGAAGATGTGGTTGTGCTCGGGGTGATAAAGGCGTGATCGCTCTCCTCCTTGATTAACTTCCCCTCGATCGACTCCTTGATTTGCTTGTCGGTCTTTGAGGGCAGGGCTAATTAGATAAAGGGTATTTCGGGTTAGTTTTTCCCGATGAGTAATTTCTGTCATTTCTGCCAAGGTTCCCCGCCAGATGCGCTCCTCAGCCCAACCGAGACAGAAACAGACGGCGATCGGGGTGTCGGCGGGATAGTGAACCAATAATTTCTCTTGGGCGGCGGTTACATGGCTTGCACTAAGGTAGAGACACAAACTGGCTTGATGGGCGGCTAAACTGCTTAACTCTTCTAGCTCTGGGACATTGGAAGCCTTGCCACTAATGCGAGTCAGGATAATACTTTGCACCACACCGGGGACAGTTAGCTCTACCCCCAATTTGGCTGCGGCGGTTTGAAAAGCACTAATTCCGGGAATCAGTTCAAAGGGAATATTTGCTGCTACTAAGGCGTTGATCTGTTCATGGATGGCACTGTAAAGGCTGAGATCCCCAGAGTGAATGCGGACAACAGCGAGGTTCGATCGAACTCTGTCAATCATCAACGGCACAATTTCTTCTAGGGTTTTATTCCCTGTCCGAATCACCTCAGCATCAGAACGCACTCCCGCCACAATTTCCCTAGGAACCAAAGAATCCGCATAAAGCACCACATCAGCCAAGGATATAATTCTTTGAGCCTTCACTGTCATTAATTCTGGATCTCCGGGACCCGCTCCCACCAGATAAACTGCGGGACTAAGACTTGGCACAACAGAAGAAGGGGAATTAATAGTCATGTTGAATATACTAACTTGAATATATTAGTTTACAGATAGCCTAAAATTTCATGTAATGAATTTCCAGCTTCTAAAGTATTAGTATAGTTTGCATGGGTAGTAAAAAGATATACTAAGTAGAGGTTAAATAAATGCCAAACTTATCTAAAGAAATAATCAAGATTATGACTCTAGATTGACAATTTATTGACAATTTTAAAATAAAAATGATGGGTATTTTAGTTTATTTATAAATAGACTAAATACAAACTCAAAACCCTAGGGAAAAAGCAAAGCCCTACCCCTAAGATTTTATTGTTCACTCAACTAACAAATTTTTTGCTCGATCGCTAATTTTTTCTTTAGCTATGAACTAGTTGAAAGTTACAGTAGTTACAGTACAGAGATCAATATCTGTTAACTCCGCCGTAGTATCCCCTTCCCCCGTAACTTTGATGTCATAATTACAAACACCGGGTTCTGCCTCTGGGAAAACAATCTCGGTAGACTCTCCCGGGGGTAGCACATCTCTGCCTAAAATATCAGGACCCCAAGTAGTTTGGCTAGTAGGAGATACATACAAATGAGTAATAACTAAACCACTATCATTAACTACAGTGAAATCACGGATATCTGCTAAAGCACTCTGCGCTCCAAAGGACATTAAGGGCAAGGTGACTGCCGCAACCTTCATCATTCTTTGCAGGGATTTGGTAATCATTAAATAGCCTCCTAGGGCTGATAACTAATAGTATTAAAATCACTCTTACCTAATACATCATCATGTTGGGAACTTCCGTAAGAATAGCAAGAAAATTTATGTTTGTCATCTAGCCTTTAGCTTTTATTTAATAATTTTGATTACACACTTTAATTAGTAAAACTTTTAGTAAGTAATTTTATCTAGAGAGAGTTAATTTTTTATGGGACGGATGCCAATTTTATCCTTCGATCGAGGTACGCTGATTCTCCATCCACCACCGAGGGCAAAATCTTGGATGGATTACGCAACGTGGGACGATCGTATCGAAAAATTCCGGATCCCCGCTCTCCGCTACGCCGAACTCCTTGCCGGACTCCAACAGGAACAATCCAGTATCCAAAACCAAGCTCCTAACTACACAAAGCTAGACCTACAGGCGAGTTTACCTCTCCAGCCCTATGCCCACCAACAGGAAGCCCTGCAAGCATGGCAACAGGCAGGACATCAAGGTGTTGTAGTCTTGCCCACCGCCGCCGGAAAAACTTACCTCGCCCTGATGGCAATGCAAGCAAAACCCTATAGTACTTTGATCGTTGTGCCGACCTTGGACTTGATGCATCAATGGTATACCCGTTTGCTGGCGACCTTTCCCGGTGCAGAAGTGGGGCTGCTGGGGGGCGGTTCCCGGGATCAAACCAGTATTCTGGTGGCAACCTACGACAGTGCTGCCATCCAAGCCGAATCCTTGGGAAATCGCTACGGGCTGTTGATTTTTGATGAGTGCCATCATCTGCCCACGGATTTTAATCGAGTAATTGCCGAGTTTGCGATCGCTCCCTACCGTTTGGGGTTAACAGCGACCCCGGAACGCACGGACGGCAAGCATGAGGATTTAGAAATCTTAATTGGCTCAGAAATCTATCGCAAACGTGCTGAAGATTTAATGGGCGGGGCTTTGGCTGACTATCGCATCGAACAAATTCTAGTGAAGCTCACGGCTGAGGAACGGGCTAAGTATGACCAGTTAATTAAAACCCGTAGTGAGTTTTTGCAGGAATCTAAAATTTTCCTTGGTTCCCTAGAAGGTTGGCAGCAGTTTGTCATGGCAAGTGGTCGATCGAGCGCTGGTCGCCGAGCGATGTTAGCCCACCGGAAATCGAAGGAAATCGCCTTTGGCACAGAGGGAAAAATTCGAGCTTTAATTAATATTTTAGAAAAGCATTATCCCAGTCAAACTTTGATTTTTACTACCGACAATGCCACGGTTTATCGCATTTCCCAAGAGCTATTAATTCCGGCTCTCACTCACCAAACTCCCGTCAAAGAACGTCATGAAATCTTAGATAAATTTCGCCACGGCACGTACAAAGTTCTCGTTGCTTCCCATGTCCTCAATGAAGGGGTTGATGTCCCGGAGGCGAGTATTGCGGTGATCCTCTCTGGTACAGGTTCAGAGCGAGAATATATCCAACGTTTGGGGCGAGTTTTACGCCGGAGCAGTGACCCGAATAAACAGGCGATTTTGTATGAAGTTGTAGCGGAACAAACCAGTGAAGAAGGCACGGCCGATCGCCGCAAAGGTTCCTCCAGCAAATCTGCCAACCAAGCCCCCAAACTCCGCCAATTAGAATTATTACCCCCCAAAACTCCCCCAGAAATTGGCTACAAAACCCAAGCCCCACCTCCCAGAATCGCCGCCGAAAAATCTCACCCTTGGCAGGAAGATGATGATGAATTTTAGCCCTATGTTTTAAATTGAGAATTGCTGCTTTTTGCAAATGCGTATTGACGCTGTACATACATCTAGCTTAGAATAATTAGAGCATGGATGTTCATTTTGTTTTCAATGGTATTACTTTTATTTGGAATGCCGAAAAAGCACGAATCAATCCGATTAATCACGATGGAGTTTCCTTTCAGCAGGCGGCTGAGACATTTTTCGATCCGTTCTTGATTTTAGTTGATGCTAGTCGGAATGATGAGGCAAGAGACGCAGTGATTGGTCTAAATGCTCGGTATAACTTGCTCTATGTCGTTCATATTGAGCAGGATGGTAATTTTATTCGCATTATCTCAGCTCGTAAAGCTACTAGACAGGAGAGGATAGAGTATGAAAGTTGAAGCCTTAAAGCAAAGACTCGATCGCAATCGACCCATGACTAGTATTACGATTCGGATGCCTGAAGACGTAGTAGAAGATTTAAAGCGGATGGCTCCCTTGTTAGGATTTTCTGGTTATCAGCCTTTGATTCGAGCTTATATTGGGCAAGGATTACGGGTTGATTTAGAGAGATTTGAAAGCGAAACGGTGAGTGCCTTGATTGCAGGGCTAAAACGTCGTGGTGTTAGCGAGTCTGTGATTAATGAAGTATTGAGCGAAGTTATTCATGTAGCAGCAAATTCGTAGTCTTTTGCTAATAGTTAGAAACTAAATTATGAACTACCGAGACTACATCACGATCGAGCCAAATAAACGTGGTGGAAAGCCTTGTGTTCGGGGCTTGCGAATTACGGTTTATGAAGTCCTTGAGTACCTAGCTTCTGAGATGACCGAAGCAGAAATTCTCGATGATTTTCCCGATCTGACTAGAGAAGATTTAAAAGCCTGTATTGCTTATGCAGCCGATCGTGAGCGTCGATTTATGACTGCTACCTTACCCGCATGAAATTACTCTTTGATGAAAACTTATCGCCCAAGTTACCGAACCGCTTGAATGATCTTTTTCCAGATTCGCTTCACGTTCGAGATGTGGGCATGAAAACAACGATTGACCCTATAGTTTGGGATTATGCAAAAAATAATAATTTGATGATTGTCTCGAAAGATGCAGACATGCACGACCTGAGCCTAGTATTTGGAAATCCACCTAAAGTTATTTGGCTCCGCCTCGGCAATTGTTCGACATTACAAGTTGAAAAATTTGCTGCGTCGAGATTTTAATGTGATCAAATTATTTTATGAAGATGAGAGCTTATCGCTGCTTGCTTTATCATAAAGGGAAATCTTTACCTGAATCTGTGCCAAATGACTATACTCAATCACACTAAGGAGGATGAGCAATGCTGAAGAAAATAAATATGGGCTGGTCGCTTTTGTGGAGTTTACCCTTAAGTCTTTTGATGAATTTAGGTGCAACTGCCTTCGCCACCACCATTAGACTCAACTTACTGCCCCTAAACGGAGTTGCAGGGCGCTGCCCTGAAAGACTGATTGCCTACCAAACCCCAGAGCCATACTTTGAGGGCGGTTATACCATTAATGGCATGATAAATTTGAGCGAGATTGCTACTAATATTACCAACTCCCAATCAGATGCCTTTAGCACAACTTGGGTAGGAACCCTGAAGCCCGCATATCAAAATTGTCGAGCCTCTGGGGGCATGAGTAGCATTGACGAAGAAGTTTATCAGGGTCATTCCTATCTCCGAGTCCAATTAGTTGATGGTCAGGTGAAGGTAATCCTTGATATGACCGGGATGAGAGATGCCAATGGTTTCACTACGGTGATTACTTACAAAGGTATGCGTGACGGTAATCCTCGTTGGACTTGGGGTGGCACAGATTAGTAACTTAGAAACTGGCGATAAGCTCTATTCAAGTTGAGTCTCTACCGCCCATTTTTTTATTTCACTTGACGAGTTCTTTGTCAGTAACTACAATGTAATCACATTCTGATTTGGGGATTATCAAGATATGGGCGCAACAATTAGAACCCGAATTGTTAAAATTGGCAACTCTCAAGGTATTCGTATTCCTAAATTGCTCTTGGAGCAAAGCGGTATTCATACAGAAGTTGAAATCGAAGTGCAGGGCGATCAGTTAACTATCCGCACAGCACAACACCTACGAGATGGATGGGATCAAGCCTTTGCGACAATGGCTCAAGAAGATGATGATGTGCTTTTAGATGAAGTTAACACTACTGAGTGGGATCAAGTTGCATGGGAGTGGTAGTTAAACGCTTTGATGTTTTCCTGATTAATCTTGACCCCACTATTGGCAGTGAAATTCAGAAAACAAGACCCTGTGTAATCATTTCCCCAGATGAGATGAACCGTTATATTACTACGGTAATCATTGCGCCAATGACTACCAAAGGAAAGGGCTACCCTACTCGTGTTGTTTGTCAGTTTCAAGGCAAAGAGGGGCAGATTGTTTTAGATCAAATCCGCACCATAGATAAAACTCGACTGATCAAAAAGCTTGGTCAAATTGGTCAAGATGAGCAACGATCGGTTCTTGATACCTTAGCTGAGATGTTTGCTGGGTAAGCTCCCTAAAAACTCGATCGCCCCCACCACAACTTACTCTACTCCTCCATTGCCCGCAACAACGCTGCCCCCATTGCCTTGCAGCCCAGTAGATTCATGCCCGGTGAAAAAATATCTCCGGTGCGATCGCCCTGATTCAATACCTGTAATACAGCTTTTTCTAACCTATCTGCCGCTACTGGTTCATTGAGTCCATAGCGGAGCATCATGGCCGCACTGAGGACTTGGGCGAGGGGATTGGCTTTATCTTGTCCGGCGATATCTGGGGCAGAGCCGTGGACGGGTTCAAAGACACCGGGATTCCCAGCCCCCAAACTCGCCGAAGGTAACATGCCAATACTACCCGTGAGCATCGCTGCCGCATCGGAGAGAATATCCCCAAAGAGGTTGCCCGTGACGATCGTATCAAATTGCTTCGGATTGCGGACTAGCTGCATAGCGGCATTATCCACGTACATATGGGATAGTTCCACATCGGGGTATTCCTTACCCAACTCCGTGATACAACTCCGCCATAGCTGCGAGACTTCTAACACATTCGCCTTATCCACCGAGCAGAGCCGTTTACGCCGTTTGCGAGCCGCTTCAAAGGCAACCCTGCCAATGCGATCGATCTCCGCCTCAGCATAGACCATGGTATTTACACCCCGCCGCTCCCCATTTTCGTTCACAAAAATTCCCTTGGGCTTGCCAAAATAAATCCCCCCGGTCAATTCCCGCACCACCATAATATCCACCCCTTCCACAATTTCCCGCTTCAGGCTAGAGGCATCAATTAACTGGGGCAGAATCGTCGCTGGTCGGAGGTTGGCAAACAGTTCTAGCCCCGATCGTAAACCGAGTAATCCGGCTTCGGGGCGCTGACCAGAGGGCAGAGCATCCCACTGATAGCCGCCGATCGCCGCCAATAGCACCGCATCACTTTGCTTGCAAGTTTCCAGAGTGGCGGCGGGCAGGGGTTCTCCGGTAGCATCAATGGCAACCCCGCCGAGGAGAGCTTCCGTAAATTGAAATGCTAAATCTAGCTGCTTGCCTAGGAGTTGCAATACTTCTACCGTCACCGCCATAATTTCTGGACCGATGCCATCACCGGGGAGGAGCGTGATTTTATAAGTTTTTGTCATCTTGGAGCCGTCTTCCATATCTTTTATAGTTAGATTGCTGATCATACCCACGGACTCAGCACAATATCAACTGCTCTCTATAAAATCCTGTAAAATCCTTGAAACTTGCCAAGAATTTTCCAAAAATCCCCAAAAATTTCATAATGTAAGAGAGTGCATTTAGAGTTACAGCAGTTTATTTTCAGATAAGTGGTAGTGCGATCCCCCTAAATCCCCCTTAAAAAGGGGGACTTGAAGATCAGTAACTTAGCTTCCGAGAATTAAATTTGTTGCAAGAGAGTGCCGATCATCCCCCTTAATCATTTCATGGCTGAACCTAAACCCCCGACTGAATCAGAGATTGACCTCGATCGAGCCTTATTAGAACTCGAAGACCAACTGGCTACTTTCAAAGCTCGCTATCTCCAAGTGCAACAGGATCAGGCAGAAAAACTTAACCTTCTAGAGCAGCAAAAAAGGCTAAAGCACTCTAGCAAAACTCCCCAAGTGCGATCGGAGTTGACTGCCATCAGTCAGCGTTTGGAAGAGTTGGAATTTCACCTAGAAAGTAGTCTGTTTAGTTGGAAAAGCATGGGGGACTGGTTTTGGCAGGCAGTGCGGTTTCTGGGTTTAGGAATTGTGATTGGTTGGTGGTTGCGATCGCTCTAGGGCGAGACTTTAATCAAGTTTTAATTCTGCTGAGAGTGTCGGAAGACCAAGCCACTGTAGAGTTGGAAGGCGGGATCCCAAGGAGTGGCTTCTAGACGGGAGAAACTGAGGTGAGAAGGAATATGCTTGAGAAATTCTGTAAAATCAATGGCGGTTTCCCCGAAGGACGTGAACTCTGACCAGAGAGGAACCGTGCCGATCTGTTGCTGGAGAAAACTCAGTAAATGATTCCAGTTGGTACGAACGGTAATTTGACTACTTACCTGTTGAGGCGAAAAGAACACCCCTTGGGCAAACTGGTAGTGGCGATCGCAGAACCGGATAATGCTCTGCCGTCCCGGTAGGTGCAGATCACATACTTGGATATAATCGAGGGTTTCGGTTTTATGCTGCATATTCCGCCGCCCATCCATAGCGTAGACCTCTTCAAACCAAGGAATTAGCCCTACCACCTGTTGCTGTACCTCCTGCCACTGAAAACTCAGGGAGCCTACCTGCCCCGCATCATTGACACAAATCACCGTGGGTGGGTCAGCCCCTTGGAGATAATGGACGGTAAAGACATTCACTTTATTGATCTCCGCCGCCGCCACCGCAAAACAGGGAATGCCTACTGCTGATAATTGTTGACGATAAAAACTCATTTCCCCTATGGCTCCAGTCCGGTAGAGCCGCCAGCCCTGACTAGGTAACTGTAACCTCGCACTGTAGGCATCCAACTGCATGATTTTGGCAAACTTCTGGGCAGCAGCTTGACGATCGCTGTGGTGAATACCCTCAAGAATTAATACCCCCAGTTTTTCTCCCTCTGGATCCGCCTTGGCTTGGGCGATCGCTTGCTGACGTTGCTCTTGCTCCCAGTTTTCTAGTCTTTTTAATCCCTGTCTTGCCTGACTCATTACCTTGGGGTTGGAGCTATCCTGCAAAAGGCGGCGGTAAATATCCTGCGCCTTCTGATTTTTTTGGCTAGCTTCATAGATCTGGGCAACGTATAGCTGGATTAGGGGGCTTTGCCGCTCTGGATCCCCTAGCTGCTGGATCAATTTAGCAGCTCCCCGATAGTTCTTGGCAGTCATGGCTTTGGTAATTTCTGGCAGTAGCTCTGACAAGCTCATAGCGATCGTTCCTTCAAGGATTAAAAATCTAGTCTAATTTTACTCTAGTTGTTTTTTAGCCTAATATTTTTTCTAACCTAGCGAATTAGATTCAGAAACTTGCCGCATCAGGTACGCCACACCAAAGTCTCCATTGGGATGATCCTTGAGCTTTTCTCCTACCGTAAAAACTAATTCTGCTAACTCGGAGCCTAGTTTCTCGATCGTCGCCTGACGCTCCTTAGACATCTGCTGAAGCTGGCGGACTTGAGTTTGCCATTCTGCCGAAAATAATTGATTAATAGTCGTGTGTAATCCCAAGGTTTCTAAGATATCCCACTCCCCATGATCGCACCAAATCCCCTGACAGTTGGGGCATCTTTCCACATAAAAAGAGTTATCTAACAATACCTTGGCTCGGGAGAGATAGCGGCTACACTCAGGACACAAAGCCCCCCGCGTATCGTAGGGAGACTGGACAAAATTTACCGACAAAGCTTCCATCACATAATTGCGATCGTGGGAGCGGGGTGATTGCCGACTCTGCCAGTCCGCATAATTCTCTGCCGGAATCCAAGTTCCTTTACACTCATGGCAACTCTCCACACCAAGATCACTAGATAACGTACTACACTGTAGCTGACTACTCTTACACTTAGGACACTGCACTAATTCCACTCCTGAAAAACCTTGAAAATTAATTAGTTATTCAAAAATAACTCAACATCCCCCAGAATAACTCAAAAATTTGAACTATCTTGCACCCGACTGGATAGTAAATTGATATTATTAAATCTTGATTAACGGAGCATGGTGATGATAGCAGCACAAGATAATGATCGACACTTTACCCCTGAAGAGTTTTTTGCTTGGGAAGAGCAACAGCTAGAGAAGCATGAGCTAATTGATGGTCGTGTTTATGCCATGAGTGGCGGGACTCAAAATCATAGTGCGATCACAGGAAACTTTTTATCGATCATCAAGCCTCATCTCCGGGGTAGGGGTTGTAAAACTTACAATTCTGACTGCCGAGTAAATATTCTCAATACTGCTGATTATATCTATCCAGATTTGAGCGTCACCTGTGATAGTCGAGATCAAGAGAATGCTTTTTATATTACTTATCCTTGTTTAATTGTCGAGGTTTTATCTGATAGTACCGAAGCTTACGATCGAGGAAAAAAGTTTGAAAAGTATCGCCGCAACCCCAATCTGATCGATTATGTATTAGTAAGTTCTGATGAGGTAGCGATCGATATTTATCATAAAAATGCTGCTGGTGAATGGGTAATTGTCAGCTATCGAGGGGGCGATCGAGTTGAATTGCCAAGTATCGATCTAAGTTTGCCGATCGAGCAGTTCTATGAAGAAATTGTTTTCCCATCACAGCCCTAAATCTATTAATTTATCTGTTTTCAGTGGTTTCTTGAATAGTTAGATATTCTCCAGAACTAGGTAAACTATTTATTAAGGGATTTTGCATACTAGGGGTTAAGGTCATCAGATTTTCCAGATTATGATGCATGGTGGCACACATTCTATCTAGGGGTAAATCATTGGCATCGTAGCCAAAGGGATTTTCAATTTCTACACCGATTTCTTCAATCCCAAGCAAGGTAAAACTAATTAAAGCCACAACTAATCCTGTGAGTAAATGTAAAGATTGGACTAGTTGAAAGGGTAAAAGTAGGCAATAAATTAGTAGTAATTGTTTGAGATGGATAACGTAGGCAAGGGGAATAGGAGTCCGTAGGATCCTTTCACAACCGCCAAGGCAATCTACAAGGCTACTTAATAATTGCTGCATGGTTTCTAGCTGGTGAGCATTGATGGCTTTGTTTTGGTATTGTTGCTGGAGATAATCGCCAATCCAAAAGGCAATTCCTAGGGGCGGATGGCTAATATCTTGGAGTTGGACAATCTTTGATTCTGGTAGCAAAGCCCGGAGTTCTTCATTAATGGGTTCATCTCGGAGTTGGAGTTTTGTAGCGATCGTGAAGGCAATTAATAGGCGCATCATAATTACTTTCTGGGCTTGGGCTTCTGGGCTAACCGTTGCCACACTGACCCAAATCTGCCGGGATAAGTTGCGAATATTATTGTTCATAGTTCCCCACAAGCGTCGTCCTTCCCAAAAGCGATCGTAGGCGGTATTTGTCCGAAATACTAACAACAAACCAAGCACGATCGTGGGAATTAGTGTGCCTAAAATGGGATGAGATACTGGTAAATTATACAGATATAAAATAGATATAAAAAATCCAAACATCCCGCACCAAAAAACTCTGATCCGGACGGCGGGAATTACTGAACCTTTGATCTGTATTGCAACTTTTAGCCAATTATCTTTTTCCACCTTTACCAAGAACCTCATAATAATATTAGGGTTAAAATATTAGGACTAATGTGGGCGTTGCCCATCCCATAGCAGTCCTAAATGATTTTACCCGCCTGCGGCGGGTAAAGTAACTGACCGGAGGCAATCTAATTTAGAAAATGATTTAGGACAAAACAAGAGTTGCGAGACCCCTGCGCTGCGAGGGTCTCGCAACTTAAACTTTCTTCACCATCTCGGTCTTTGCTATATTTTATTAGGGATTGATCGCCCCTCTCGGCGGTGAGGATTATCTAGACAAGGGAAATCTAGGGGATAATAAAATTTAGACCAACTCAAAAAATTATCTTAACCTACAAAAAATTATGACTACGGCAACTTGGAACGGGGCAGTTTTGGCAGAAAGCAACAGCACGATCGTCGTGGAAGGAAATCACTATTTTCCGGCAGACAGCATTAAATCTGAATATTTCAAGGACAGCACCCACCACACTACCTGCGGTTGGAAAGGGATCGCCAGCTATTACACGATCGAGGTCAACGGGCAGTCAAACCCCAACGCTGCTTGGTACTACCCCGCCCCCAAGGATGCCGCCAAAAACATCACCGGATACATCGCCTTCTGGAAGGGAGTCCAAGTTAGCTAGCCACAACTCATAACTTTGCCCAAAGAGAGAAAGAGTTTTTCTAGTAATGATTATTTAGCTAAGCACCTGCCAAACAGTCATGTTCTTAATTGCTTCTATAGTTTTGGCAGTGCTACTTTTGGGATTTAGGGGTAAATAATAGTTAATTTGGGAAAGGAGACTTCCCCATTGTTGGAGGTTGAGATTACCAAGAAAATTCACGGCTGGTTCTTTCTCCTCCGCTAGTTCTGTCTCCATTAATAAATCCATAAATACTCCAGAAACCAATAAACTCGCATCTTCTGTATCGATGTTTTGAGTTTCTACAAAGATGGCAATTTTTTCCCTCTGGGGATGGGCAAGAATACTAGCGATCGCTACCGATAATTCCCTTTGTAAACTAGTTTCTGGTTGCTGCCAATCAGGACAAATAAGAATATTAATCTCTCTAAATTCGTAGGGAAGTTCTGGTTCTGGGGGAGCGACTAATTTGGGATTGTTAATAAACCGGACTCCTGTATAGTCAATTTTTTCGAGGACAAACTGGAGATTTCTCGATCGCTCAAACTCATGCACCGCCGCCCGACAACCTTCCCAATGACCATAATCATCTATCTGCACCAAGCCATTGGGAACCACTGCATCGTAGAGATTATTAAAAATATCCATGGTTGATTCGTACCAATCCCCATCAGCATGGAGCAGGGCAATTTCCCCAATTTGTTCTCGATAAACCGGGAGGGTATCGGCAAACAACCCCGGTACAATTTCTACAATGTCTGTCACCCCTAGCTCTTGGGTAATCTTCCCGATATTTTCTGCCACCGGAGCGCTGAGAGTCCCCACTCCAAAACCTGTATCATTGGCAGCTACTCCTTGGGCGCGATCGATCTCCGTGGGTTCGGGCATTCCAGCAAAGGTATCAAAGGCAAATAACTTCCGGGGTCTTTGGGTATAGCGTTTGATCACCGCCGCCATCATCGCCGAGGCTCCCCCCTTAAAGGCTCCACATTCCACAAAATTGCCCGGTAAATCGCCTAAACAGATCTGCTTAGTTGCCGTGTAGAGAGAATACAGCCGCATCTCACTCAACAGGGTAAAGGGTTGGACTTGGTTCACGAGCTCCTTAAACTCTTCTAGATCGAAATTCCCTAGCCCGCTAACATCGTAGTGTTGCAAATGGACAGGGAGTTGCCAAGAAATACTTGGGTCTGGCTGATGGGAGACGGGTTGGACATTGCCTCGCCAAGCGACTCCCATGATCTGCATGGTTTGATAGACCATTGTTTGCCAACCTTGGGATTTGAGATAATCTAAACCTTGAGCAACGGCGGGGGCGGCGAGGTCATGGAAAAGGATCATGGCATCGGGAGCCGCAAACTGGGCGCAGGCGATCGCATCTTCGAGGGGGCCCGGGACTTCGTGGTTACCATCAATAAAAATTAGTGACCATTGCCCTTCGGCTCCGCTCAGGGAACTCTGCCGAGTTTTCACCAGATCAAGTACGGCAGCAGGGCTATAACCGGGAATCAAATTTACTCGATCGATCACCCCCGCCATGGTTAGGGAACTAGTGACACTATTGAGAAAATCTTCCCGCCCCAGCATGGGATCAATCACATCCAACTCCACTCCCGCCAGAGCAAGGTGACAGGCAGACCAGCCCAACCAGCAGCCAATTTCTAGAGCAGGTTTCCCGGCAAACTTCAGGGCATTGTTGTAGAGAATGTGCGCCTCATCCCGACTCAGGAACCCCACGTAGGGCTGCCGCCCGTCCACGTACCAGTTGTGGGGAATCTCTCGGCGCAGGTATTGCCAAGGTTGCGTCCTAGGATCGCCGATAATCATACTAGGGAAGCAGCGATCGGGTCTAATCACCTGAAAGCCGGGGGAAACATAATCTCCCTTAGGAATTGCGGTATCTGCAAACATGGCTGCCTCCTTAATTAAATCGGAAGATCATCAAATTCTTCTTAATAATCTTCTTAATTTGTAAGAATCTTACATAACCATCATAAAATCATTTCCGCCTCAAGTTGATACCTAATCCCAAATCTGATTTTATTTGACTGCCTACCTAGGGCGGTGGTAAAGGCATAGCAGCTTCTCGAAGAGTAACCGCAGCTACAAGAACAGAGGTGATAACTCCAGGAGGTTACTTTTTTTTGATGAGCTTAGAAGTTGAGGCTTTGGGGGGTTCAGGATTAGTTGCCAGAGAAGGTTCGGGGTTAGGTTCTAGGTTAGCTACTGGACTAGGTTCAGGAGTTACCTCAGGAGTTACTTCAGGAGGAGTTTCTGGGGGTAACCCGAGGAGTTCATAGTAAATTTTGATATATTCCTTGGCAGATTTGTCCCAGCTAAAGTCCTGAGCCATACCTCGTTTTGCAGCTCTGTCCATTGGGGTTTGAACCGGAAAGCCTCGTTAGCTCTAACCATAGAAGTAAAGAGATCTAGGGGTTCGTAGCGATCGAAACAGTAGCCCGTTCCGGCTTGATTAATGGGGTCATGGTGAGAAACCGTGTCTACTAAACCGCCGGTGCGGCGGACGATCGGCACACATCCATAATGGAGCGCCAGCATTTGGCTAATGCCGCAGGGTTCAAAGCGAGAAGGCATCAGGAAGGCATCGCAACCTGCGTAGACCCGCCGGGACAGGGCATCATTGTAGAGAAGTTGGGCAGTCATGCGTCCGGGATAACGAGAAGCCAACTGCCACATTTGGGTTTCGTAGTAGCGATCGCCCGTCCCCAACAAAATAAATTGGCTATCGGTATATGCCATAAATCGATCGAGGACTTGCAACAATAAATCAATGCCCTTCTGCTCCACCAGCCGAGTCACCATCCCCACCAAAAAGGCTTGGCTATTGACTTCTAAACCCACTTCTTCTTGGAGAGCAATTTTATTGGGGCGGCGTTCTTCTATGGTTTCCGCAGTGAAAGTTTGGGGAATATATTTATCGATGGCGGGGTTGTAGCTATCCACATCAATGCCATTCACAATCCCAGTGGTTTTACCGCTAATAAAGGAGAGTAAGCCTTCTAGGGTTTCCCCGTATTCGGGGGTTTTGATCTGGTTGGCGTAGGTAGGAGAAACGGTGGTGACTCGATCGGCAAACTGTACCGCCGCCGCCATGGTGTTATGTCCCTGCATATACCACGGACACCAAGTCATTTTTTCTAATTTCCAACTCCACGGCCCCTGATAAGCCAGATTATGGATCGTAAATACCGTGGAAATATCTGGAGACTGGTGCATCCACACGGGAATCATGCCTGTATGCCAATCATGGCAGTGGACAATCTGGGGTTTCCAATAATTCCAGCAAAACTCGGCGGCTCCGTTGGCAAAGAAGGTAAAGCGCCAATCTTCGGTTTCTCCTCCATACACCTGTCGTCCAGCAAAGGCGGGATGCTCCATCAAATACAGAGGCACATCGGTTCCCGGCAGCACAGTTTCATAGACATTAAAACCCTGAAACATCGCTCCCCCAGACCAGATCGGCTTGGCGGGAATGGTCATTTTATCGGGCAGGAAACCGTAGTAGGGCAGGAAAATCCGCACATCATGCCCCATTTTCCGGAGAACCTTGGGCAGAGAACCCACCACATCAGCCATCCCTCCTACTTTTGCGATCGGCGCAGCCTCAGCAGCCACAAATAAAATTTTCATTTTGTTCAATATTTCGTTAAAGTTTTTACTTGGTTTCTACTACAGTGATCCTAAATCACTTTCTAAATTAGATTGCTTCTAGTAGGTGATTCCACCCGCCTCCGGCGGGTGAAATCATTTAGGACTGCTATAAAGGCTTGGGCAGAAAAATAGGTAGCGAACTGAGACCAAATCTGGTTAGGATAACTTACTTGTTTCCGAGTCTAAGCAGAACGGTCGGCGATGCTCAGATGTTCGGTGATCCTCAATCGAGCCGTGGACTTTGTGCTTATAGGAGCGATTTCAACCGCAGGACAGATAGTCCTAAAACCGGATTTGGATGATGAGGCATTAACTGGGCTTCGATCGAGGCAAGTTGCTTGATTTAATCTTCCTTTAATTAAAGTTAGTTGCCCAAACTACGCACCGATCTAAGCTCCAGAGAATCAGCTTAAAAGTTGTTATTCCTCTTCTTCATCTTCATCGTCTTCATCTTCATCGTCGTCTTCGTCTTCATCGTCTTCTTCATCTTCATCGTCTTCTTCATCTTCATCATCTTCGTCGTCTTCATAGTCATCATCGCCCTCTTCTTCATCAATGTATTCCCCCAGCGTCTCCTCAAAGCGCTCAAGGAAATCATCTAAAACTTCAGCAGCGATCGCATAGTCTAGCTTTTGTGGCTCCTCTAAACCCCAAGTGTTGACCCCGACAACTTCCCCAGAGAGGTTGATCAAGGGACCACCAGTATTTCCAGCATTGATGGTAGCATCAGTGTGAATGGTCATCACTTCCCCCCCTTCAATTTCTTCTTCCCCAGAAATGGCAGTAATTACCCCTTCGGTAATGGCTCCTTGAATTTCACCGAGGGGATTGCCGATCGCCAACACTTGATCACCTACTTCTATATCAAAGGACAAACTCAGAGCCGGGTATTCTTGGGGAACCTCTAGCTCTTCGCCTGTATGGGGGTCAAGGATGTACTCAGTGGTCAGCAGTACCACCAAGTCTTCCTCATCATTGCCCGTAAACACTACCTCAGCCAAGCGCAACTGTTGATCTGGGGTCGCCAGTACCACCCATTCCCGTTCTTCTTCTACATAAAAAGAGTCTACTTCTACATGCTCCAAGTCCTCGACTAATGATAGTTAGTAATAACCAGATCACTATCCAAGAAAAAACCACTACCACTAGAGACAATTTCTTCGGTCTCCCAGTCGATCGCATAGATAGAAACCACCGAAGTCAGGACTTGAGCAATTATGCTACCCAATTCTGCCGATGCTTCTTTGATTTGAGCTAACTGTTGACCACGGGTGATGTGATCTTGCTGTACTTGTTGATATAGCTGATTGATGTTTTTCATGCTCATTATTCAGGCTCGTTATGGGGGGGGAGTAATCAGTTGGCGGGGGTGATTATAGATAAGAACGGGAAACTTGAGATCAGGAACCAAGGAAAATAGGACACACAGACAAATAGCGTCAACAGGTTCTTCTTGAATTATTGAGTTAGGAGAATCAAGTGCTAGGTTAACAGCTATTTGTCACTAGTTTGCAGATTTATTTGTCTTGTTTCCCAAAGAATTTCGAGAAAATCTCCAGAAGATTTTAAGGGCGTTGAATCTCCGCAAAAATTTCTGCCAGAATCTTCGTTGCGCCCTTAGCTCTCAGGTCATTGGCTAAGAGGGTTCCCAGTTGTTCAGCCTCCGTAGCGGCTCCCGTGACAGCCCCCCGGACTATCTGCTGCCCATCGATACTGGCGACAATCCCCGTTAAGGTGAGGCGATCGTCCACAATCTCGGTATTCACCCCAATGGGAACTTGGCAACCCCCTTCCAAATCCCGGAGAAAGGCCCGCTCGGCATAACATCTCTGGGCGGTGGGCAAGTGTTCCAAAGCTTTGAGGAGGTCTAGAACTTCTTGATCTTCTGCCCGGCATTCAATCCCCAAGGCTCCCTGTCCCACCGCATGGAGAGAAATTTCTGGGGGGATAAGCTGATGGATGCGCGCAGCCATATCAAGGCGTTGCAGTCCTGCTGCCGCTAGGATCAAAGCATCGTACTCTCCTGCATCGAGCTTGGCAAGGCGGGTATTCAGGTTCCCCCGCACATCTTTGAAGGCAAGGTGGGGATAGTGGTGACGGAGTTGGGCAAGGCGACGCAGGGAAGAAGTGCCGATGACGGCTCCGGCGGGGAGGGTTTCCAGTTGTTTATCTTGGTGCTTGGGGTGGACAACGAGGGCATCGGCGGGGTTTTCTCGCTCTGTGACGACTCCTAAAACCAGTCCTTCCGGGAGATTAGTTGGTAGATCTTTCAGGGAATGGACGGCTAGATCAATTTCTTGGTTGAGCATTCCCGTTTCTAGTTCCTTGGTAAATAGCCCCTTATCACCAATCTTTGACAGAGCCACATCAAGGATTTTGTCTCCTTGGGTACTCATGGTTTCGACTTCAAAGGTACGATCGGGAAAATGTTTTTGGAGTTGTGCTTGCACCCAATGGGTCTGCACCAAGGCTAAGGCGCTTTTCCGTGACCCAATCCGAATTGTCCGGGGGGGCTACTTACTGCTAAGGACATAATAGAAATAATTTAATTAGTAATTTAATTCATAAAACTTGCTTAACCTAGATTACCCCAGGCAGTACTACTTTTCCTATCTTTTACACCAATTTATTACAGGACTTACGCATTTGTAGTGTTGTTGCGGGTGCTGTGCGCCCACAACAACCTCCACAAAGCTAGATGATTGGTTCGCAGCGCGTAAGTCCTATATTAGGAAAGCTGCAAATTGTCTCCAATAATTCAGACTGTCTGTAATAAAAAGAACTATAAACTACTACCAATATTGACCGTTCATTGATAACTGATAACAGTTAACAGTTAACTGTTAACTGTTTTTCTTGGTTAAATTGTTTTAAGAAATACATCAAATTCATTTTTTTGCCTACAGTAGACACTACTAGACCATAGATTGGGTCATAACTTTAAGTTATAACTTTAAGTCAGAGTTAAACCATAGATTAGACCTTAAATTAAATTCTTAAATTGGCTCTTGGACTAAATTACGGATTAGATTTTAAGTCTCGATCGCTCCGCCGTCTCTAGTCTTTACTCTTCAACACCCCACAAAAATCATGAACTCCTCCCTCAAGCAGATTAGTTTTTACGCTTTCCTTATTATCCTTAGTGCCGGGACTGGAGCCGTTGGCAGTCGGTACATGGATTTAGAGAGTAACCAGAGGCAAATACCAGAGGCGATTCCCGCAATGCTGCGGAGTGATGGGCCACCCCCAGAGCGAAATTTGAATTTTGTGGCGGAGGCTGTGGAGCGCATTGGACCCGCCGTAGTCCGCATTGATGCCGCCCGGCGAGTTTCCCCAGAAATTCCCGAACCCTTTCGTAATCCCTTCTTTCGGCGCTTCTTTGGGGGCGATTCTCCAGAAACTGAACAGCGGGTAGAGCGGGGGACTGGCTCTGGGCTGATTATCAGTGGTGACGGCAGGTTAGTCACTAATGCCCATGTGGTCGCTGGAGCCGATCGAGTCCGAGTAACCCTCAAAGACGGGCGGACTTTTGATGGAGAAGTGGTGGGGGCAGATGAGGTGACAGACTTGGCAGTGGTGAAAATCGATGCCTACGGGCTACCTAGAGCAGCCTTGGGTAAGTCTGAGGCTCTCACACCGGGGGAATGGGCGATCGCCATTGGCAATCCCTTGGGTCTAGATAACACGGTCACGATCGGCATTATCAGTGCCTTGGGACGGAGCAGTTCTCAGGTGGGGGTTCCCGACAAACGGGTGAGCTTTATTCAAACCGATGCTGCCATTAATCCCGGCAATTCCGGTGGTCCTCTTCTCAATGCCAAAGGGGAAGTAGTGGGGATCAATACCGCCATTCGCGCCGGAGCGCAGGGTTTAGGGTTTGCGATTCCCATGGAGACGGTCGATCGGATCGCTGAGCAACTTTTCAGCCAAGGCAAAGTAGACCATCCCTACCTAGGTATCCAGATGGCAACCCTGACCCCAGAAACCAAGGAAGATATCAACCGAGATAGCAGCGCCGGGTTTAAGGTGACTCAAGACCAAGGAGTAGTAATTATCGGGGTAGTTAAGGATTCTCCAGCCCAAAAAGCCGGACTAAAACCGGGAGATATTATCCTCAAAGTAGGGGATAAGGAAGTTTATAATTCTAATGCCGTCCAGCAGCAGGTCGAATCTAGCCGAGTGGGAACGGAGTTACCCCTAGAGATTCTCCGGGAGGGTAAGCCCCTAGCCATCAAGGTAACTCCAGCCCCCTACAGAGAGGATTCCTAGACATGAAATCAGATTCAATTCGACAGTTAGGCATTGTTGCTTTGATTACGATGGTTATTGTTATTATCCCGACTCCATTTCAGATTTTAATCTTGTTACTGGGATTGTTGATTAGCCCCCTAGCATTGCTCCTAGGTTTAATCAATCCCCGGTGGTTGAATGAGGAGACTAGATATCAAGTCGCTAATACCTGTGGTGCTATGATCCTTTACTGCTTTGGTGGTCTGATGTTGGTAGGAAGCACCTTGCCTACTCCTGTGCCCTCTCCTAGTCCCACAGTGGCAATATCCCCAGTCTCTTCTCCTAGTTCCACAGTAGCAATATCTCCAGTCCCTTCTCCAACTATCGCAACCCCTAATACTCCTCGCCCTAGCCCTTCAGCTTCTCCTACTCCCCAAAAGACAACATCTCCTAACTCATCGCCAATTAAGGAAGAAAAAATACCCATTCGACTGCCAAAGATAGGATGTGAGTGTCCTTATGACAAAGGAGGCGATGGAAAAAGGGAGTGTGGAATAAGATCGTCCTACTATAGTTACACTCTGGGAGGTGGGAGTAGACCTATCTGCTATTTCGGCAAAAATTAAGAGCCAATTTCCGTTTTAAGATAGGGGAAAATAATAAAAAGAACCTGTGTTATGACTTTTTCCCTTGACTCCTTTTAGGATTGATATCGCCCTAGCTACAGATGTCTTTAAAGAACATTTAAATGATGGGGAAATTTATTTAAGCAATTTGAGGGGGGGTTAGACCCATTCCGGGTGATTACCAATACCACCCCAGCAGAACTAGCATTCCTAAGTAAAGTTAGAGAAGTAGAGTAAACATTAGCTTGATGAACAAATTGGAAATGCGCCTGTTCTTAAAATAACTATGTTTTAGCTCCAGATCGATCGCAGATGTTGCCCCAGCCTTCGATATTGATCGCAGATGTTGCCCTAGCCTTCGATCAAATATTCTCAATTTCTCCTCCTCTAATATCTAGTTATGTCTCAAACTGAAGCCCTACCCCGCCCTGCCAATAGCCCCTCGAAGATTGAACTGCCCCGGAATTGCACCTTTAGCGAAACTGACTGGCTCGCCCTCGCTCCCTTCTGGTATCCCGTTGCCTTTTCTAGGGAAATCACAAACAAACCCTATGCTGCTCGCCTATTGGATGAACGCTTAGTCATATTTCGGCTCAGCAATGGCGAGGTAGTAGCGGCTCGTGATCTTTGTTTGCACCGGGGTGTACCCCTGAGTTTGGGCTGGGTGGAAAATGATCAAATTATTTGTAAATATCATGGGATTCGGTACGATCGCCACGGTCAATGCGTCTGTATTCCCGCTCAACCCCAAGCCACGATCCCCGCAAGATTAAAGCTAGTTACCTATTCAGTATTGGAGCGCTATGGACTAGTGTGGGTGCGCCTTGTGGATAATGGGGCAACCCACTTCCCCAATTTTGATGAATGGGATGATCCAGACTATTTGCCAGTGCTGCCCGATAGTGTGGATATCAATGCGGCGGCGGGGCGGCAGGTGGAAGGGTTTCTAGATGTGAGCCACTTTGCCTTTGTCCATGTAGAGTCCTTTGGGGAATCAAACAATCCCGAAGTGCCAAATTATGCCGTGGAGCGATCGAGCCACGGTTTTCGGGCTGACTATATCAGCACTGTAAGTAACTACCCCAATGGCTTGAAGCATTTGAATCCACCGGGGTTTCTCTGGCGCAGGTTATTTGAAGTATGGCTCCCCTTCACCGCCAAGCTCTCGGTTTTCTTCCCCAATGGTCAACTGCATATTCTCAATGCCGCTTCTCCAGTTTCGGCTCGGAAAACCAGATTGTTTGTCCCCATTTGTCGCAATTTTGACAAGAATGCCCCCCTGCAAGATACCCTCGATTTTAATCATCAAGTATTTGGAGAGGACAAAGAAGTCGTAGAAGAGCAGTATCCTGAAGATTTGCCCCTCCATCTCCAAGATGAAGTCCACATTGCTGCCGACAAAAGCTCCATCACTTACCGCAAGGGTCTAGCTGCCTTGGGTTTAGGGCAATCCTTTACAGCTTAGTTCAGCTATATCAAGCTAGAAACCAACTTCTAGATTCAGTCTCTAGCTCCCCAGCCAAGCCTTGGGGTAGGATTTTAGGAGGTATCCCCAAGAATTTCCCCCAGCCCTCTGAAAAATTAGGCTAAAATTAAAATCATTGTTGTAACAAAAATTTACACATTTTATTCCCATAATTAACAGCTAACAACCGAATAACCAAGTACCAATAACCAAAATAAAAGGTAGGTGAAATTGTGACTTTATACGCTGAATTACATCGTCATTTGGGTGGTTCCGTGGTTCCCCGGGTGCTGTGGCGCTACTTCCACCGCAACGATCGAGAGTTGGCAACCCGTTTTCCTGAGTATCCAGAGTTTGAGGAGTTTTATACTCGATCGCGCAGTACCCTCGATGAGTATCTGGAATTGCATACCTTAGTAGAATCGGTACAAACCGCCCAAGCTCTGCCCTATTTTATCTATCGATTGATCCGGGGGGCTTATATTTTTGAGAATTTGGCTTACCTAGAATTGCGCTACACCCCTTACTTGCGGACGACCGAGCATTTGAGCCAGAGTGAACGGATTGATGAGATGGCAAAAATTGTGGAGATTGTGGGGCAAGCTAGCCGGGTGGTGGAGTATCCCATTGTGACCAGTCAAATTTTGTGTATGCACTCTCGCCTGCCCTACGAGGTGAATAAGGCGATCGTGGATTTGGCTGCCCAGAAATCTGAGTACGTGTGTGCCATCGATGTAGCAGGAGGCGATGCTCACTATGCTGAGCGTTTGGACGAGTTTGTTAGTTTATATAAATATGCTCGATCGCTGAACCTGAAAACCACCGGGCATCTCTACGAAACCAAAGACGGTTGCTACCCAGAGCTACTACCTTACCTGATGCGCATCGGTCACGGCATCCAAATTCCTCTCCTCCACCCAGAACTCCTGCCCCAAATCCGGGAACAGCGCCAATGTCTGGAAGTTTGCCCCACAACCTATTTCAAGACCGGGACTCTGGAGCATATTGACCAACTCAAGCTGGTGTTCGATCGTTGCTTTGATGCGGGGGTAGACATTGCCATCTGTACTGACAATGCGGGTTTACACAATGTCCGACTCCAGTTTGAGTACGAAAATCTGCTGACCCAAGATATTATTGATTTCCAGCAACTCCAAGCCTGCCAAGAAGCCTCCTTCCGCCACGCCTTTGCTTGGCAACACCAACAACCCCCATCTTCTCTCTTGAGCAACCTGTATAGTAAACAGTTGACAGTGAGCAGTGAACAGTTAACAGTTAATAGTTAACAAGGCAAAAGTAAAAAGTAAAAAGTAAAAAGTAAAAAGTAACATCAAGAGTCTATAACTGATACTTCGACTTCCTTTACCTCCCTGTACCTCCTGATAACTGATAACTGATAACTGCTCACTGTTAACTGCTCACTGTTAACTGCTCACTGTTAACTGCTCACTGTTAACTGTCAACTGTTCCTCGGTAGGCGCAGTAGGCGAGAACTGATGGGGCTGAGGATTTGATTTAGCTGCCGGAGTTGTTCGGCTGTGCCCATACAGATTAATAGGTCTCCCACTAATAGATGGGTGTCTCCTGTGGGACCCCCAATAAGTTCGCCGTTGGCTCTGCGGATGGCTAACACGAGGGAACCTGTCTGCGATCGCAATCTTGCTTCACTCAAAGTCTTCCCGGCACAGGGGCAATGCTCGGCATCGATGAGAAATTCTTCCATATAAAAGGCTCGATCGCTGCCATTGAGAATCCCGTCTACAAAATCCATCACCTGGGGACGCAACGCCGCCGCCGCTAACCGTTTACCCCCAGTAATGTAGGGAGAAACTGTAGCATCAGCCCCCGCCCGTTGGAGTTTTTTCAGGGCTTCTTCGTTGCTGGCTCTGGCGATCGCCCGAATCCGGGGATTGAGAGTCTTCGCAGACATGACGGTATACAGATTTTCCGCATCCGAAGGCAGGGCAGCAATGAGGCACACGGCTCGCTCAATACCAATCTGGAGGAGACTATCATCAAGGGTGGCATCCCCCAAAATTGCCATATAACCCAGCTCTCTGGCGACTTCTATCTGGTGGGGATCGGAGTCAATCACAATAAAAGTAATCCCTTCTGCTGCAAATTCCAGCCCGATCTGTTTCCCAATCCTGCCAAATCCACAGAGGATATAGTGTTCAACTAAATTATTCACAAGGTGTTTCCTTTGGCGTAAGAGAATCCCTTCCTGAAAATAGCCTTGAACGATCGCTTCTGTAAAGCGATTCACAATATACCCAAAGGTAATCAACCCCATGAAAATCAATAACACGGTGAATAATCTGCCGTTGGTTCCCAAGGGTTGGACTTCCATAAAGCCCACGGTCGCCAAGGTAATCACCGTCATGTACAGGGCATCAATCCAGGCCCAACCTTCCACAAATCGATACCAGATTGTCCCCACTAAGCCAGTGAGAACAATGGCAATGACACCACCAGCTAGCTCTTTTTGGAGTCTCAGATATTTCTTTTCGAGGGCGGGGGAGAACATGGGGGAAGAAGTGAAGGAGGTAAGGGGAGGTATAGGGAGGTATAGGGAGGTAAGGGGAGGTACAGGGAGGTAAGGGGAGGTAAAAGAATGAAGCAGGCAAGAAGAGGGCGTTAAGATGGGGGTGTTTTTCTTGGGGTTAAGTCTAGTATAGGTTGATGGGGTTTGATTGGTTGATTGACTAATGGAGGATATCAAATCTGGGCATGATTAGGATACTTTCTACTCTAAAAAAGCTGACCTTGCTCTTGTAGTAACGGCTTTAGCTGCTGTTATTTAGTGGAGCGTTTTTGGGTGAACCATGATTGCAGGAGTTGGCGGCAGGAGGTTTCTTTGATGCCGGGGATCACGGGGAGATGGTGGTTAGAAAAGGCTCGATCGCTGAAGTTGTCGATGGTTCTCATGCAGCCAGTTTTGGGATCATCAGCACCGTAGACCAATAGACCCAAACGGGCGAGGATTAAGGCTCCGCTACACATGGGGCAGGGTTCGAGGGTGACGTAGAGGGTACAGGTTTCTAAGTGCCAAGTACCGAGATATTTTCCGGCGGCTCGGAGGGCGAGGATTTCCGCATGGGCAGTGGGGTCGTGATCCCGTTGGCGACGATTTTCCCCTTGGGCAATTAATTTTCCCTCGTGGATAATCACCGCCCCCACGGGAATTTCTCCGGCGGCTCCGGCAGCTTCAGCCAGATCGATCGCTCGTTCCATCCAATAGCAATGGCGATCGTAATCCTGAGCTAAAATTCCCCCTGCTACTTGCTTCATTTTCTCTGGCGAGTTACAAACCCCGTAGTATGGCTCTTTGATGATAACGAATTTGATTAATTAGCAATATCGGCAAGACTGCCCACATTTTCAAGGATCAAACCCTCACAAGTACGCTTGATTAAACCCGTTAACACCTTGCCGGGCCCCACTTCCATCA
>JAAUUE010000303.1 GCA_012031635.1 Coleofasciculaceae cyanobacterium SM2_1_6
TTGGAGAATGCTGGAAGTACAGGTGGGGGGTGAGGACAATCAGGTCGGGGATGCTCTTCCCCGTCTTTGCGGGTGATATTATCCACCACTTTTTTCTTGGGAACCACGGGCGAGGACATGGCGATCGACCACACTGATAGTCACTGGCGTAAAATCTCGTTTCCGCTCCAGCATGGATTCCATCACATTAAAATAATCATCTCCCAAGGGGGCGTGCATAATCGCATGGACATTTTTGAAGGAACTGGCAATTCGTAGTGTGCCAATGTGGGCGGGTCCTGCATACATCCAGTAAGCTAACTTCATCGAAATTTCCCCTAACAATAATTACTTAAAAAATACTATTGGTTTATCTTCTTAGATTAGGGACTACAAAGCCAGAAGTCTCAAGATTTCTCAATGTTTGATCTTCGTAATATTTCGAGATTTAGCTTAATATAGCGATCCCAAATCATTTCTAATTCAAGTCTACTTTTAATTTATTACTTGAGCCTTTTAACTTGTGCCTTTGGTCTTATTTGGGTGGAGGACAGGTGCGGTTGACATAATCACACTGGTAGAGATGGGTGGTTTGCCAACTGAGGGAAATTTCTAGTAAATCCCTTGCTCCGGTCATACTTTGACCAAAGAAAAGCAACAGAGCAAAACAATTCAGAATAATATGAGCCAACCGCCAGCGATTTTGTCGATCTTGATAAATATCTTGGATGGTGGCAAGGGAAAAAATCATTAACAAAGCGGCGGCGATCCCGTAGTAGTAGTGGGAAACGAACCATTCGTTATCCCGACGGAAGACTTCTGGCTGCAACCCGATGATAATCAAGCCCATCCCTGTCAGGGTCGAAAATACGCCCAACCAAATCTTAGTTCTGGCTTTGTAGAGAAAGACCAAAGAGGCGATCGAGGCAGCAAAGATCAAGACCACAAACCCAACTCTAGCGGGTTCCTTGCTGAAAGTATCCTGAGCCAACATCTTGGAAGCAATGGGATAAGCCATCCCCAATAACGCCACCCCAATCACCGAGCCGCTCAACCACTTACCGATCGCCACATGCTCTACTCCCACCACGGGCGGAATCTTGGTTTTTTCACCCCCGGTAGTTTGCAAGCGACGCTGGCGAGTTAACAAGGCTCGATTGAGGACAATCCCCAACAACGGAAAAACCACCATGATGGCGATCGCCGGATGCACCAAAGCAAGAATATCTGTTAATTCCATGGAATGAAGTTAGAGAGGACTAGAGAAATACATCATGATCTTAATTCGAGATTCTAATTTTGGGAAATAATACTTAGTATCGATATAGATTATGGCTTTCAACGTATTGCTGGACTGAGGCGGGGAGGGATTTTTCTAGGGAGGAGAGAGCTTGACGAGATTGGAAAGATTGGCGAATGGAGGTGGAGGAGATGTCGATCGAGGGCATGGGTAATATCTGCCAAGTGATACTTAAGCCTTGGAGGTGGATCTCCTTGATAACTTGCTGGAAATTTTGTAACTCTGGGGACTCTGAAAGTTTTTGTGGTTCTAGTAGCTCCATATGTGGTTTCCACTGGTTCCGAGTTGCGACTAGCCATTTACAGGCAGGAATTAAGACCTCTCTACCTTTCCATCGGGGCAGGGTCAAAAAACTATCTGCTCCCAAAATCCAACACCAATTGCTCTGGGGATACAAATTTTTGAGACTTTGCCATTGATGGATTGCATAATCTGGTGTCGACATTATTTGTGGTGGTATTGGCTCTGAGAAGGTCGATGATGTCGGTGTTAAGGGTGTTGATAGTTTGGATAAAGAGGTTGGTGTTGATAGTGTTGATAAATCCCCGCCTAGGCTGTTGCACCAAAATTCTAGGGGTGCGGGCAGATGAAATTGAGGGTAGGGAGCGATCGCCAACTCCACCATAGCCCAACGGTGCTGGATTGGGGTGATGGCAGACTTGTGGGCGGGGAAAATTTGCGGCAGCCAAATAACTTCGACGAGAGACTGGGCAACTAAGGCAGCTTCAGCGATCGCCAGATGTCCATCATGTACCGGATCAAAAGTCCCCCCAAAATTCCTCGTTGGCACAGCCCCTCCTTTGGAGAATCGATCATCTTCATTGACTTGCCCAATACTTGCTCAATACTTGCTCAATACTTACCCGATACTTACCCGATACTTACCCGATACTTGCCCAAGTATCTACTCTCCTAAATTAGACAAAATCATAAAGTCTTGCAAACTATCCTGACCATCTAGAGAGAACCTTGGTAAAAGCTAAATATTAGACATTACCAGAACATTCCAGAACTTTGAGGGAAAGTTAGTTTAGTCTAATTGATGGAAACTGATAACGAAAAGCATAGTAATACATGGTAAATACATGGGAATCTTTGATGATTAGACAGTTTCCTGTATTCTAAAAAATAATCTTTGGTATCATGACCAAATGTTACCGAAACACAGTAGAACTCTATCTAGTGTGGTGTTGTAAGGAGTTTAATGTATGGATCGCTTAGTAAATTTTGGTGGTCAGCCATTTCATTTTATTGGAATAGGTGGTATCGGCATGTCAGCTTTAGCTTACGTTTTAGCTGAACATCATCTCCCGGTTTCCGGTTCTGATCTGCGGGTAACAAACATAACACAACGGCTACAATCCGTAGGGGCGCATATTTTCGTTGATCAAGAGCCAAAGAATCTTAACTTCTTTCAGTTGGATCATGCTGGACAGTTTGAGCCACCATTGCCGGAACCAGCAAATCACAGCCATCTCATTTCCCAAGAATCCCTCGATCGACCAGATCAAGCAAATCCTGATCAGATTCATGACCACTTTACTACCCCATCCATCCATCCATCTATTAATAAATCCAGATTAATTCCCCAAGTCATTTGTTCCACCGCCATCAACTCAAATAATTCAGAATACCAAGCTGCTCTCGCTTTGGGCTACCCTATTTTTCATCGATCAGATCTGTTGGCAGCCTTGATGAAGAAGTATCAAAGTATTGCGGTAGCTGGGACTCACGGGAAAACAACTACCAGTAGCCTAATTGGTTATCTCCTCCTTGAAGCAGGGTTAGACCCGACGATCGTAGTAGGAGGCGAAGTGGATGCTTGGCAGGGCAATGCCCGGGTCGGGCAGGGAGCCTACCTCGTGGCGGAGGCGGATGAGTCGGATGGTTCCTTGGTGAAGTTGGCAGCCTCCATCGGCGTAATTACCAACATCGAGCTAGATCACCCAGACCACTACCACAGCCTCGAAGAAGTAGTTAATACCTTCAAAATTTTTGCCCGCCAGTGCCAGACCCTGATTGCCTGTCTAGATTGCCAGTGTATTACCAAGGAAATGCAGCCTACCATTACCTACAGTCTTGACCCAGCGAGGGGAGCAGACTATACCGTTGATCAAGTGGAATACAAATTTGATGGGACGACAGCACGGGTGTGGGAGCGGGGACATCTGCTGGGAACTGTGCAGATTCCTGTGTTGGGAAAACACAATCTCAGTAACACCTTGGCAGCGATCGCTGTGGCTCGAAAATTAAATTTAGACTGGGCAACCATCACCAAGGGGATTAGTAAATTTACTGGGGCAAAACGCAGGTTTGAACTCCGGGGGGAAGTCAATAAAATTCGGTTTGTCGATGACTATGCTCACCATCCCAGTGAAATCTCTGCTACTCTAGGTTCTGCTAGATTACGAGTACACCATGGCGAAAGAGTTGTGGCAATTTTTCAGCCCCATCGCTACAGCCGTACCCAAACCTTTTTGGCGGAGTTTTCTCGCTGCTTTACCGAAGCAGACCTAGTATTAGTCACGGATATTTACAGTGCTGGGGAAGCTAATACCCTTGGCATCACTGGTGAAATAGTCACCGCAGCGATCGCCGAACATCATCCCCACGTATTCTATCGATCGACCCTAGAAGGCGTTAGTCAATTCCTCCAAGAACATCTCCAACCCGGAGACCTCGCCCTTTTTCTGGGAGCCGGAAATCTTAATTCTGTCATCCCCAAATTAATTGAAGCCTATCAGTTAGCTCCCGTTAGAATTTAAGTAAAATCTTGCCTTGTTTTCTTGCAAATCCTTGAAAATCCCCCAGAAATCCACCAACAACCTAATTAAATTTCACTCCAAATATTTACCAAGTATTTACCGAATATTTACCGAATATTTACCGAATATTTACCGAATATTTACCAAAATTTCATCAATAGCTGCCAAAAACATCCCCAATCTGCCATGGAAACTAAGGGAAAATAAAATAGAATCCTAACAACTATCTTCCCTAAACCACCTCTTGCTCAAACCAAATGAAACTGCCTGAAGATTGACCTGAAGATTGAAGAAAAAGATGCAGCAATCTTACTCCATCTCAATTCTGCCCAATCCAGACCATCCCCTTATAAAACCCTAAGTGATGAATCCATTGTTATGACTCTTTCCTACGACATCCCGAAAGTCGATTTCTCCAGATTAGCAGACCCAGTTTCTGATATCCTTCACCTCCCAGAGACCAACTGCCGCATCCAAAGTCAGGTATCTTTAGCAGATTTCACTTCCTTCCGAGTTGGGGGCTTGGCTGAGTGGTACGGAGAACCCAATTCCCTAGAAGAGTTGCAAAGTATTTTGGCGTGGGCGATCGCCTCTGGATTACCGATTCATTTTCTGGGGGCGGGTTCTAATCTGTTGGTGAGCGATCGAGGGATTTCCGGCCTAGTCATATCCACAAGGCATCTCAAAACTACCCACTTTGATCCAGAGACAGGTAAAGTCCACGCAGGGGCTGGGGTATCGCTACCCAAACTAGCTTGGCAGGCAGCAAAACGGGGCTGGCGGGGGCTAGAGTGGGCGGTGGGGATTCCCGGAACGTCGGCGGAGCGGTAGTAATGAACGCCGGAGCGCACCAATCCTGCACCGCCAATATTCTCTTTGATACGCAAATAGTTACCCTAGGTGGAGATTTGGCAATATTGACCCCAGACCAACTAGGCTATGGCTATCGGACTTCTCTCCTCCAAAAACAAGCCAAACTCGTTACCCAAGCTACCTTGCAACTAGAGCCGGGCTACAGCAAAACCGAAGTTATGACCACCACCGCCGAACACCGCGCCCAGCGCCAAGCTACCCAGCCCTACCATCTCCCCAGTTGTGGCAGCGTATTTCGGAACCCTAGTGCCTACAGTGCGGCTTGGTTAATTGAACAAACAGGCTTAAAGGGCTACCGGATCGGGGATGCCGAAGTTGCCCACCGTCATGCCAATTTTATTCTCAACTGTGGACGAGCCAAAGCCGGGGATATTTGGCGGCTGATTCACCATATCCAAGAACAGGTAGAAATCAAATGGCAGGTAAAATTAATCCCAGAGGTAAAAATTTGGGGGGATTTTTCGCAGCTTTAGTTCCGGAGTCTTGTAGTCTTGTGAGTTAGCCAATGGGTTGACCAAAGAAAACCTAACCAAACCTAACCATAGCAGTCTTAAATGATTTTACCCGCCGCTGGCGGGTGGAATAACCGACCAGAAGTAATCTAGTTTAGAAAATAGACCTCTTGCGTGAATAAGGAAAAAGCCCCTCATCCCCCAGCCCCTTCTCCCTAGGAGAAGGGGAGTAAGAGGAAAGTCCCTCTCCCTAGAGAGAGGGATTTAGGGTAAGGGTTCATGATTC
>JAAUUE010000304.1 GCA_012031635.1 Coleofasciculaceae cyanobacterium SM2_1_6
AGCCAACCCCCTAGCTTCCGACTGTAATAGGCAAGTGATTATTTGTGACGGCAGTAATCTAGAGGCAAGCTGGGAGTTAGTTTTAATCAACTCCTCCAAGGAACTCTCAAGGTCTCTAATCTTTATACCAGTGATGAATTTTTTGAAAATATTAATGTCCTTGCCAAAAATGCCAGTGATGCCGCAGAGGGAGTAGCAAAGCTGACTAGAGATTTTTCCTCTATTACCGGAGATGTGAAGGCTCTAACAAGCACAACTGGTTTATTAATTAACAATGCAAACCAGTCTGTAAGTCAGATCGGCGATGCGGCAGCCATTACCTCCCTAGCGGCGGCTGAAACTGCGGTCAGAATTGGGGATACGGCTGATGAGTACCGGGTGACAGGGGCGCAATTAAACCAGTTATTAGCTAACGTGAATGGTTTAGTTTCTGACAATCGAGGGAGTTTAGTCAGTACTCTCAATGATCTGAGCCAGACCAGTGCCGCCCTCCGCGCTACCGTGGTGGAGTTAAGCCCCGCCCTCAGTCAGTTTGCTTCTGGGCAACTATTGCAAAACCTAGAAACCCTGTCTGCCAATGCGGCAGAAGCCTCCCGCAATCTCCGGGATGTGAGTAGTGCGGTAAATAATCCGACGACGATGGTAGTCTTGCAACAAACCCTAGACTCGGCTCGGGCAACCTTTGAGAATGTCCAGAAGATTACCGCAGACATTGATGACCTCACCGGGGATCCGCAGTTTCGCAACAATCTCCGGCAGTTGGTGAATGGCTTGGGGAGTTTGGTTTCTTCGAGTCAACAAATCGAGCAGCAGGTACAGGTTGCCCAACAACTAGAGCAGATTGTCCCCAGAGCCGCCCAAGTTGCTGTCCCGAATCCTCCCTTGACTCCGACCCCGACCCTACTCCCCACAACTCCAAATGCTGCTCCCGTCCCTACAACCTCGATCGGTCAAAGTTCCCCCTTCCTCGAATCTACACCCCGCCAGTTAGCCAATAATTACCAAATTCTCCCCCGCTTAAGTGAAAATCAAATTCAGTTGGAAGATTTACCTTAATAGCAAAATCAATAGTCTCCTATTCTCGCTTAATCTTATCAATATAGTTGAATAGAAATCTAAGCCATGACTTAAGCACAAGGAGGATGGGGTTATGTCATCAAAAGCGATCGCTACTTTAGTCCAAATTATGGAATCTCTGCCAGAAAATATCCAAATTCAAGTTGTTGAACACCTACAAGAATATATTCAGCAATCAAATATTACCGCAGATACTAGCGTTCCTCAAAAAGTAGCAAATTTTGATTGGGACGAATGGGAACAGCGAGTAGAATCAGCTAATCCTGATCCTGACGAATTAACTACAGAAGAAATTTGTGAAATTGTCCGGGAGGTGTCGTCTGGGGGGCTGGAAGTAGAGTAGGCGGCGGGGGCAATGATTTATAATTGTGTTTAATTTAGATTAAGGTTATGAAAGTCAGAGCAAAAACACCGATCGCTTTATATCGACAAGGTAATGCTGATTCTCCTAGACTAGATAATGTCCGACCGAATAAAGATGTGGCTATTTATGAGAAAAATAATCAAATCTGGGTAGATACTACCTTAGGAGGTGGAATTTCAACATTTGCTACTCAAAGAAACAGTAAAAACTGGTGGAAGTTAGATGCGGAAAATGATATTCCTGCTAGACTTGAGTTAGTTAATGATCATAATGATCACTGGTTGTGGAGACCAAGCTATGATATGTCGATGGAAGATTATAAAGAGTCTCTTCGATCGATAAGTGTATTTTTCTACAAAATAAGTTGATAATTTATAATCTCAACAGCTTTTTAAATTAATAGGTTAGCACAGAGTTAAGTTAGTGTAAATATCAAAAATGGAGTTCTAATGGTTTTATCTTTTAAGGATGTACAATTTATTATTGAGGCTCTTGAGTTGCAAATTGAGACCTATAAAAAACGGTTGCAAGATGAAGATTTAGATGAAGATTTAGCATCGGATATTGGCAATGATCGCTATTTTTTAGAAGCACTGCATAAAGACTTGACCAGAGCTATTAAAGAAGGTAGTCTGCCTAAACTAGCGGAACCTTCAGAAAATTTTTATCAGGAGGCAAGAAACTAATGAAATTGATCGCCCTACAATTTAGGAAAACTTAGAGGAGCGATTTAGATAAAAATGGAGTGTCTCAAAATAAATAATGTGAGTTCAGTTTAAGGAAAAGCCCTGAACCTAAGGCTAGAGAAGTTCCCTGAGCGAAGTCGAAGGGATAATTTCCACTATCAATGCAAATACTCGATCAAAGATTTGTTGTGGGGTTTTGGCTACTTCGACAACGCTCAGCATAAATTCGACGACCCTCAGCCAACGATAATGGCTATAGGTTTCGTAAAATTGGATCAGGGAGATTTCTTATCCTGAACTCACGTTAAATAGGGGCAGACTTCAAAGTTTACCCCTGAGACTAATTAGATTAAATCAATGCATGGTAATCCTCATGGAGTTGAGCAATTATTGAGGATTACTTATAGCTGGATTGATAGATGGATTGAGGCAGAAAGATTACATCATGCCGCCCATACCGCCCATGCCGCCCATGCCACCCATACCACCCATACCGCCCATGTCTGGAGCAGCCGCAGCTTTTTCGGGTTTTTCCACAACTAGAGCTTCAGTGGTTAACACCATGCCAGCGATCGAAGCAGCATTTTGGAGAGCCGATCGTACCACCTTGGCGGGGTCAATAATCCCAGCCACAATCAGGTCTTCGTAAGTATCCGTAGCCGCATTGTAACCAATGGCAAAATCGGTTTCCTTGACTTTTTCCACCACTACAGCCCCTTCCACCCCAGCATTGTCAGCCATCTGCCGCAGGGGAGCTTCTAAGGATTTGGCAATGATGGTTGCTCCTAGCTGCTCATCGGCATCCAGCTTGGCTTTGAAGGATTCAATTTGCTTGCTGAGATGAATCAAGGTTGTGCCACCACCGGGGACAATACCTTCTTCTACGGCAGCCTTGGTGGCGTTGAGAGCGTCTTCAATGCGGAGTTTCCGGTCTTTGAGTTCGGTTTCTGTGGCTGCGCCGACTTTGATCACCGCCACCCCGCCAGCTAGTTTGGCAATGCGTTCTTGGAGTTTTTCCTTGTCGTAGTCAGAATCGGTCAGATCTAGGGCTTTGCGAATTTGGACAATGCGCTTTTGGACATCACTGCTTTGTTCATCACTGGAGACGATCACGGTGCTATCTTTGTCGATCGTGATTTTCTTGGCAACGCCCATCATTTCGAGGGTGACAGCATCGAGGGTCAAGCCCACATCTTCGGTAATCAGTTGCCCCCCCGTGAGGACTGCAATATCTTCGAGCATGGCTTTGCGGCGTTCCCCAAAACCGGGAGCCTTGATCGCCGCAGCATTGAGTACGCCTCTAGCTTTGTTGACCACCAGGGTCGCAAGGGCTTCACCTTCGATGTCTTCAGCGATGATGACCAGGGGAGTTCCGGCTCTGGCAACTTTTTCGAGCACCGGGATCAGGTCTTGGATGGAGTTAATTTTTTTATCGGTGATCAACAGGCGAGCATTTTCGTACTCAATGACCATCCGATCGTTATCGGTGACAAAGTAGGGAGACAGGTAGCCTCGATCGATCTGCATCCCTTCCACCACATCTAGCTCGGTGTAGAGAGATTTGGATTCCTCAACGGTAATCACGCCATCCTTGGTGACTTTTGCCATAGCTTCGGCGATCATTTTGCCAACTTCCTCATCATTTCCGGCAGACACCGTGGCAACTTGGGCGATCGCACTCCCCTCCACCGGTTTAGCAACCCGGACGATCTCTTCAACCAAGAAATTAATAGTTTTATCAATTCCCCGCTTCAGAGCCACCGGGTTTACCCCCGCCGCTACACTCTTCAAGCCTTCCCGGATAATTTCTTGTGCTAACACTGTGGCAGTAGTTGTGCCATCTCCCGCCGTGTCCTTAGTTCTGGAAGCCACTTCTTGGATTAATCTAGCTCCAGCATTTTCGAGAGGATCTTCTAGCTCAATTTCCTTTGCCACAGTAATGCCATCATTAACGATCTGGGGTGCGCCGAATTTCTTTTCTAGCAACACGTTCCGACCCTTCGGACCTAGGGTGATCTTCACTGCGTCGGCTAGGGCGTTGATGCCTTTTTCTAGCGATCGACGAGACTCTTCTTTAAAGGAGATAATTTTTGACATAGTTATGATTAGCTTAAATACTACCCTACCTAATTTAGCACCATTTAGCACTCTCTGGCTTTGAGTGCCAATTTTCTCCATGCTATATTTTTGAAGGTAAGCATCCTAGGAAGTCTTGGTGGCTAAAGTCGCAGCTATAGGTGCAAAACTTGCCTACGCAGATTAAGAAAATCCTTGAATTTCTGTTAGTCCACGCACCATCTAGATTTTGTTCTTATGGTTGCGGTTGAAGCCGCCAGAAACTTTTAAAATATCCTCTTAGTAATGACTGCATAAACATGGTTGTACTAAAAAAATGAATCCGATCGAGCTTCCCGTCCCTAGAGATCACCATACTCCCCAGCGCCTAGATGTCTACCTTGCCCAAGGGCTGAGGGAGCTAACTGAAGCGGCAGATTTATCTCGATCGAGGTTGCAAAAACTCATTGAAGCGGGGCAGGTAATGCTCAATGAGCAAGTGTGCCGAGAGAAAAAAACCATGGTACAGGCGGGCGATCGGCTCTCGGTGAGCATTCCCCCAGATATCCCCTTGAACCTGCAACCAGAAGCCATTCCCCTAGATATTCTCTACGAAGACCAGCATCTAATTATTCTCAATAAACCCGCAGGCTTAGTTGTCCATCCGGCTCCGGGGCATAGTCACGGCACCTTGGTTAATGCCCTGCTGGCTCATTGTCCCCTGGCGACCATTGGCGGCGTGTTGCGTCCGGGGATTGTCCATCGTTTGGATAAAGATACCACCGGGGCGATCGCTGTTGCCAAAACTGATCAAGCCCACCACCATCTCCAGCAACAACTCAAGGAGAAAACCGCCTACCGGGAATACCTAGGGATTGTCTATGGTTGCCCCAAAACCGAGTCGGGAATTGTCGATCAGCCCCTCGGTCGCCATCCGGTCGATCGGCAAAAAATGGCAGTTATCCCCCTAGAACAGGGCGGACGCACGGCAGTGACTCATTGGCAAATCCAAGAAAGATTAGGGAATTACACTCTCCTCAAGTTTCAGCTAGAAACAGGCAGAACTCACCAAATTCGAGTTCATAGTGCCTTTATGAAACATCCCATTGTCGGCGATCCAGTCTACAGTCACGGCAAAGATGTGGGAGTAAACCTGCCCGGTCAAGCTCTCCATGCCTGGAAATTGCGGTTGATTCATCCCGTCTCTGGAGAACTAATTGAAGCGATCGCCCCCCTCCCCGAAACCTTTGTCACCCTACGGCAGATTTTGCAAAAAAGACAACGATATAATTAATCTATTAAAATCTTAAAGATACTTAGAGGGTGTCTAAAAAGGGATGATCTGTAGGGTTTCGCACTCAGAAGATTCCCCCCTAGCCCCCCTTCACAAGGGGGGAAGCAGATTCAAAGTCCCCCTTTTTGTTGGTGTAGCCTTCCCGTAGGGTAGGGGGAT
>JAAUUE010000014.1 GCA_012031635.1 Coleofasciculaceae cyanobacterium SM2_1_6
GAAGAAATTAGGTTCTTGTGATAGATAAGGTGTTACCTTAGCTTCGAGAAATTTCTCTAATTGGGCTACTGATGCTGCTGGGGAAAAGCGGGGTAGGGTTTTCTCTGTGCCAGCAACCAAGACTCGCATTACGGGGATTTCGTATTGGTAGCGATCGAACCATTCTTCCTTGGTAGTAATATCTCGAATTTCCAACTCCAGAGTCGGGTTCGTAA
Source organism: Coleofasciculaceae cyanobacterium SM2_1_6 (assembly GCA_012031635.1). Taxonomy (GTDB): domain Bacteria; phylum Cyanobacteriota; class Cyanobacteriia; order Cyanobacteriales; family JAAUUE01; genus JAAUUE01. Next base: position 216 of record JAAUUE010000014.1, read on the forward strand.
CTTGGGCTAATTTTTCGATTAAACCCTCGCAGAGATGACAACCGGGTTTGCTATAGACAATTAGGTACATGAAATTAGGATAGGAAATTAATGTATTCTCATTCTACAAAACGTATAGCAATCCTAAATGATTTTACCCGCCGAAGGCGGGTAGAATCCCCCACCAGAAGCTATCTAATTTAGCAAGTGAATTAGGTCGCCATAGCATGAAAGTGGAGATAATCACAGACTATAGTTGGTCTGGGTCAATATTAAGTTCTCGGAGTTTGGCGGCTAGGCGGTTAGCTCGATCAAAAGCTGCTTGGGCTTGCTGCTGAGCCTCCTCTGTCCGTTGAGCTTCTAGTAATAACTGTTGCTGGGCTGCCTCTGTCCGTTGAGCTTCTAGTAATAACTGTTGCTGGGTTTCTCTGGCTTCAGCTAAGGCAGTCTCTACGGTCTCTTCTGGAGTTTTGACTAATTCCCCATTTTCATGAAAGTATCTTAGTTGACCGTTGTAGATTCCCAGAAATAATCCTAATTGACCGCTCCACAGATGCCCTCGATCGTTCTCCTCAATTGGCTCATACACCCCATCTACCAGAGAAAATCCAGCCAATTCCAAAGTGTAGGGATCAAACCAAAAATAGTTGGGAGTCCGAAATACATTTTGGTATAAATTTTTTTTAGTGGTGCGATCTACCTGAGCAGTACTGTCAGAAAGAATTTCTATAATCACATGGGGATAAACACCACCTTCATGGTAAACCACCCAGCTTTTACGGTTTCTCTTCTCGACTCCTAGGATAATAAAAAAATCCGGTCCACGAAATTCAGGCGGTTTATTGGGTTCTGGCTTGAAATAAATGGACAAGTTCCCGGCGGCAAAATAATCAGATCGATCGCTCCAGAGAAAATCTAGGCAAGAGATTAGTAAAATAATTTGTTGGAGGTGGAGAGAGCTTTCCAATTCTGGTTCATCACTTTCAATTTCTATGGGCGGAAATAATCCTAACTCAGAGAGAGGAGTTAGAGATGGGGTCAGCAATTCTGGAGTTTTTACTAGTTGTCCCATAGCCGTTATTGTAGTTTGCAGGCTTTTGTTTTATGCCGCAAGTCTTGTTAAGTTAACCCAAGCGGGAACGGACAAAGCGATCGATCCGTTTAATTCCTTCCTCGATCGTGGCTAAATCCGTAGCGTAGGAAAGACGAATACAGGTATCTGTGCCGAAGGCAAGGCCCGGAATCACGGCAACTTTTTCTGCCTCTAGGAGCGCATCCGCAAACTCCAGCGAAGTCATGCCCGTTTGTTCAATGTTGGGGAACATATAAAAAGCGCCATCGGGCTTGGGGCAGATTAATCCCGGAATATTATTTAAGCCGGCATGGATTACTTCTCGGCGCTTGGCAAAGGCTTGGCGCATTTCTTCTACACAATCTTGGGAACTTTCAAGGGCGGCGATCGCCCCGAACTGGGCAAAGGTACAGACATTGGAGGTACTGTGACCTTGAATTTTGATGGCAGCCTTGATAATTTCTGCATCTCCCGCCAGATAGCCAATCCGCCAGCCCGTCATCGAGTAGGCCTTGGCAAAACCACTACTAATAATTGTCCGTTGGTAAGTCTCTGGATTCACAGAAGCAATGCTCAGGTGTTCGGCTCCATCGTAGAGAATCTTATGATAGATCTCATCGGCAACTACCAAAATATCTCGATCGACAATCACTTTCGCTAAGGCTCGAATCTCCTCAGGAGTATACACAAAGCCCGTGGGGTTAGAAGGAGAGTTGAGGACAAATAGCTTGGTGCGATCGGTAATAGCTTGTTCTAACTCGGCGGGGGTGATCTTGTAGTTATTTTCCACCCTCGTGGGGACAATCACCGGGGTGCCATCGGCTAGTTTCACCATTTCGGGATAGCTCAACCAGTAAGGGGAAGGAATAATCACCTCATCTCCGGCTTCAATTAGCACGAGCATCAGATTAAACAGAGAATGCTTACCGCCATTGGTGACAATAATATTCTCTGGTTGGTAGCTCAAGCCGTGGTCTCGGTTTAGGGTGTTGGCGATCGTCGTGCGTAGTCCCAACTCTCCGGCGGCGGGGCCATAGCGAGTCTTCCCTTCATCCAAGGCTTGTTTGGCGGCGGCTTTGATATGGTCTGGAGTATCAAAATCTGGCTCCCCGGCACTAAAGCTACACACATCTACCCCGGCTTTTCGGAGGGCTTTAGCCTTCGAGTCGATCGCCAACGTCATCGAACCAGGAACCTTTGCCACCCTTGCTGCTAATTTCATTTTTGATAAACCCCTTAAATTCTCTACAAATTCTCTACAAATCCCTCGATCGTGCCACAGAAATAACTTTTAGCCCACTTACTAGGTAATCTATTATAGACAGAGGAGAATCAAAAGCCAAGAATAATTGACTACCAAGAGAAGGCAGGTTCTGCTCTAGGTTTATTTAAGAAGGAAAAAACTATGGCTACTCTGACACAATCAGTCACTGAAAACCCATCGATAAACCCATCGATTTCCCAAGGGGAAGGCTACGCCAACGCCCTCCCAGAAAAAAAAGTCTGGACTGATGAAGCCTTCATGGAGCTTCCTGATGATGGGCATCATTACGAAATTGTCAATGGAGAATTAATTGACATGGGAAATTCCGGTGCATTACACGGATATGTTTGTGGTCTTCTTCTAGCATCTTTGATGGGTTATGTTTTACCTAAAAAACTGGGAGTGATCCTAGATTCCAGCACTGCTTTTAAGATGAAAAACGGTAACAGGCGATCGCCAGATATTGCTTTCTTTGCCAAAGAACGTCTCCAAGGCATTACAGAACTGCCCTCTGGCTTCTTAGAAGGAGCACCAGACTTGGCTGTAGAAGTACTATCTCCGGGTAATACTGTAGAAGAAATTCACGACAAACTAGTGGAATACTTTGAAAATGGCACTCGTTTAGCTTGGATAATTCACCCCAAAGAAAAATACATATTAGTCTATCATTCTGCTCAAGAACCGCATCACCTGCTGAAATCGATCGATTCCCTCGATGGTGAAGAGGTTGTGCAAGGATTTTCTCTGCCCGTTGCCGATCTCTTCCAACCCCTCTCTTTTTAAGTCAAAAACTCTCTAAGGCAAAAACTTTCTGAGAACTAGTTAGAAATCCTCTAAGCCTCACCAACAAAAGTATCCGGGGCATAATTTTGAGGTAATTATAAAGTTCTTTGAGATAATTCTTTACAAAATGAGAATCTAAACAAGAAACATTTTAATCTAAATACTGGGATGATAAATCCATATCATCAAAAAATATAAAATTTGGCAAGGGAGTAGATTAGTAAACCAATGAGTGTAAAAGCAAGTGGTGGTAGTTCGGTTGCTCGCCCGCAACTGTACCAGACTGTGCCAGTTTCCACAATTTCCCAAGCGGAACAACAAGACCGCTTTCTGGAACGTGGAGAACTCAGTGAACTATCGAGATATTTTAGTTCCGGCAACAAACGTTTAGAAATTGCTAGTGTTCTTACCAATAACGCTGACCTGATCGTCTCTCGGGCTGCTAACCGGATTTTTGTCGGGGGCTCTCCCATGGCGTTCCTCGAAAAACCTGCCGAACCATTACAACTAGCCACGGCTGGGGGAATGTCCCGGGGCGGTGGGGATCTCAAGGAAAGCATGAAGTTGGGTACTGTCACCTACGTGGAATCCGGTGGTGGTGGTTTCTTCGATAGCTTTAAGTCTATATTTAGTGGCGGTGGCGGTGTGGCTAGTGTGCCGGCTCCCGTCAGTTTCCGTCCAATTAATGTGGCTCGCTATGGCGCACAGAACATGCAAAAATCCCTCCGGGATATGTCTTGGTTCCTGCGCTATCTGACCTATGCGATCGTGGCAGGAGACTCGAATATTCTAGTGGTCAATGTCCGGGGTCTGCGGGAAATTATTGAAAGAGCCTGTTCTGGGGATGCGACGATCGTCGCCCTCGAAGAAATGCGGGTGGCTAGCTTGGGCTATTTCAAGAATGATCCCGACAGCAAAGAAATCGTCAATGATTACTTCACAATCCTTGTCAACGAATTCAAGGCTCCCACTCCCTCCACTAAGTTACGGCAACGTCCTTCCGGCGATCAGCAGGGTCTGCAACTGCCCCAGAGTTATTTCAATGCGGCAGAAAATCGTCCCAAGTACGCCATGAAACCGGGCTTGTCGGCTACGGAAAAGACAGCGATCGTCAAAGCAGCCTACCGTCAGGTCTTCGAGCGGGATATTACCAGAGCCTACAGCCAATCAATTTCTTACCTAGAGTCTCAGGTAAAAAATGGGGATATTTCCATGAAGGAATTTATCCGCCGCCTTGGCAAATCTTCTTTATACCAAAAGCAATTTTTTGAACCTTTTATTAATAGTCGGGCTTTAGAATTAGCTTTTCGGCATTTCCTTGGGCGGGGACCCAGTTCCCGAGAAGAAGTGCAAACCTACTTTAGTATCGTCTCCACTGGTGGTTTAGCCGCCTTGGTCGATGCCTTGGTGGATTCCCAAGAATATAGCGATTATTTTGGGGAAGAAACCGTGCCTTATATCCGGGGCTTGGGGGTGGAAGCGCAGGAGTGTCGAAACTGGGGACAACAGCAAGATCTGTTTAACTACAGCGCCCCCTTCCGCAAAGTCCCTCAATTTATCACCACCTTTGCCCGCTACGAGCAGCCCCTGCCCGACCAGCATGTGTACGGCTCTGGCAATGATCCTTTGGAAATTCAATTTGGAGCCATCTTCCCCAAGGAGACCAAGAATCCTAGTGCCAGTCCTGCGCCCTTTGGCAAAGATACCCGCCGGATTTTGATTCGCCGGGTCCGGGGATTGATAACCAACTCAGTAATCCCGGCGCGAGAGCCGAGGCTCCCGGTTCCTTAGGTCCCAAGGTCTTTAAGCTGGATCAGTTGCCTCGATCGATCAATGCCAAGGTCAACAGTAACAGTAATGTTAAATACTCCGAAAGCTCTACCCAAGCAGTGATCCGGGCTACCTATCTCCAAGTCTTTGGGCGGGATGTCTACGAAGGGCAGCGCCTGAAGGTGGCAGAAATCAAGCTGGAAAACGGCGAAATTACCCTGCGGGAATTTGTGCGGACGCTGGCAAAATCTAACCTGTTCCGGCAGTTGTACTGGACTTCTCTGTACGTGACCAAGGCGATCGAGTACATTCACCGCCGCTTGTTGGGTCGTCCTACCTATGGTCGCCAAGAAATCAATAAATACTTTGATATCTCCGCCAAGAAAGGTTTCTACGCCCTCGTGGATGCCATTATTGACTCTCTGGAGTATAGCGAAGCCTTTGGGGAAGACACAGTTCCCTACGAGCGCTATCTCACTCCGGCGGGGTTAGCCCTGCGATCGCTCCGGGTCGGCAGTATTCGCTCTGATGTCGGTACTACTCCAACTAAGGAAGAAACTCCTAAATTTGTGACCTTGGGTGAAGTGAAGGAAATGCGGACGGAACCAGATATCCAGTTCCGCATCGCTCAGGGGGTGAATGTCCAACGTCAACAAACCAAAGCCTTCAAGCTCACCGACCTCAGCGATAAACCCGCCGTCAATACCCTGATCCGGGCTGCCTATCGCCAAATCTTTGAGCGGGATGTGGAACCCTACATTGTCCGGAGTGAGTTCACCGCCCTCGAAAGCAAACTGGGGAACGGGGAAATTAACCTCAAGGAATTTATTGAGGAATTGGGCTGTTCTGGGCTCTATATCAAAGAGTTCTACACTCCCTACCCCAATACCAAAGTAATTGAACTCGGAACCAAGCACTTCCTCGGTCGCGCGCCTTTGGATCAAGCCGAAATCCGCAAGTACAATCTAATCTTGGCTTCCGAAGGGCTGCGGGGCTTCATTCGGGCGATGGTCAATACCCCAGAGTATGCCCAAGCCTACGGTGAAGATACTGTGCCTTTCCGCCGTTATCCCACCCTGCCGGCGGCTAACTTCCCCAATACAGAGAAGCTCTACAACCAACTCACCAAGCAGAATGATGACATTGTAGTTCCCAGCTTTGCCCCAGTGAAGCCCCGGATGAAGGCGACCCAGATGCCTTTAATGGCGAAGGCGATCGAGGAGATTGCCATTGCTGCGAACCAGATGGATCCGACCAAGCCCCTCTTTATTGAGTTGGGACGTTCTTTTGCCAATGGCAAGGGACAATCGGTGGAAGTTGGTGTGGGGACATCCCGCCGCAAACCAGCCCGCATCTTCCGCATGAACCCCGGCATGAACCAAGGAGAAACCACTCTGGTCTTGAATGCCATCTATTGCCAAGTGATGGATGTCTTTAGTGGGCAAGTGCCTAGCCAGTTCCGCCGCTCTGACCTAGAGAGCAAATTACGCAATGGGGAAACCACGGTGCGGGAATTTGTCAAAGTGTTAGCCAGTTCAGAAATCTACTGTAAGCGCTTCTACACTCCTTACCCCAATACCAAGGTGATTGAGTTCCTGTTCCGGCATCTCTTGGGTCGAGCGCCCGCTACTCAGGCAGAAATCCGTCAGTACAATAAACTATTGGCAGATCAAGGCTTGAAGGCTGCGGTGTCAGCGATCGTGGACGGGGCAGAATACGCCCGCTACTTCGGGGAAGATGTGGTTCCCTACAACCGCTATCCCAACCTCCCCGCCGGCAACTACCTCGGTAGTATTAAAGCTCAAGCAGATTTGGTGAAACAATCCTGGTCTGATCTTTCCCCTTCTCGCTAGTTAACTAATTAGCAAATTTATTAGTAGATCTAAGCCCCATTTTCCTCTGGAGACTGGGGTTTTATTACAACCTTGTTAGGGGATATTCTTTTCGCATTCTTGGAAAATATGGTGCAAAGCGCCTAATAATTGAGGGGCTTCATCGGCAATATAAGTTCTGGTTTCATGAACTACTCCTGCCAGAGTCAGTTTATAGAATATCCATCCCTGCCCGTTAGTAACTACTCCCAATACATCTAGATGTTTCCCAGCTTGATTGTTTTCCCATTGACAGGCTTGCATTTCCACCAGACATTGAGCTAATCCTTGCTCGAAGTCGTCACGTTTTGCTTCAACAATACACAGGAAAGGGGTGTCTAAGTAATCCTGTCTTTCTGCAATCAAATAATCGGCATTGCCCACCAAAAAGTCACTCTCAATTTTGCCTCCCTTCCAAATTTTCAGCTTTTCAATTCCTTCCATCGCTTCTTCACAGAAGGCATCTATCAATAACTTCTTAGATTCTTCATAGGTGCGGAGGTCAAAGGTACGGTGTAGGCGCTCTAGGCGTTGGTTGAAAAAATCAGTAGGTTCAAGAATCGAAGTTGGTAATAGCCAAGACACTAGGGTCTTAATGCCCAACCGTTTGTAAGCAGAGGCAAGATCAAAACTAGAAAAACTTTTCTTTTTTGCTTTAGGTATTCTGGGCGAGATTTTCGACATTTTAAAATTTTCTGAATAGCACGAATGGAATACCACTTCGGCGATCGCTTAATTTGACGATAAAATTGTAGCACGATGAAGATTACGCAGGTGCTAACAGGAAAGGAGGGGTTATGCCAGCTTCAACAACAGACTGTGCCGATTTTGCCGATCCAGTACAAATCAAGCAGTTCAAGCAACTCCAGAGCCAGTTGCGCGATCGCTGGAAATCTGTAGATTTATTTGATGGAGATGATTACGATATTCTGGTCATTCCTTCTGTTAGTTTAGACCAGCGAGAACTGCTGAAAATTGCCGGGGGGCATCATTACGAAGAGCGGTTATTATTTTCTCTAATTCGGCTCCGTAATCCCCGGACTAGGGTGATATATCTAACTTCGCAACCCCTCCATCCGTTGATTGTTGATTACTATTTGCAATTGTTGCCGGGCATTCCTTTCTCCCACGCCCGCGATCGTCTCCAACTCCTGTCGACCTACGATGCTTCCCCTCACCAATCTCTAACGCAAAAAATTTTAGACCGTCCCCGGTTAATGGCAAAAATCCAAAGTAGCCTCCGTCCGGGGCATACTTTTATGATCTGCTTTAACTCGACTTTCCGAGAACGAGAACTTTCCGTAAGACTAAACGTGCCTCTCCTTGCTGTGGATCCAGATTTGCTCTATTGGGGAACTAAGAGTGGGAGCCGCCAAATCTTTGCAGAAGCGGGGATTTCTCATCCCGATGGCAGTGATTTATGCCTGAAGGTCGAAGACTTAGCCGTGGCGGCAGCTTGCCTGTGGGAACGTCAGCCAACCCTGGAGCGGATGGTTGTGAAACTGAATGAAGGATTTTCGGGAGAAGGTAATGCCCTGCTGGACTTGAGGTTAATTCCCGAAGCAGCACCGGGGAAAATTTCCCATGCAGATCGAGTTGCTATGATTCTCGATCGCTTCCAGTGGCTCAAGTTTGAATTTGCTGGGGAAACTTGGGCTAACTATGCTAGCCGGATTCCCGAACTGGGAGCCATTGTCGAAGCTTTTATTGAGGGGGAACAGAAGCAATCGCCCAGTGTGCAAGGGCAAATTATGCCCGATGGTCAAGTAGAAATTCTCTCTACCCACGATCAAATTTTGGGGGGAGTGGGCGGACAAGTTTATTTGGGCTGCAATTTCCCGGCCCAGGAAGCCTATCGTCTGGCTTTACAGGAAAGGGGGCGGCAAGTTGGCGAAATCTTGGCAGCCAAGGGAGCCTTAGAACGTTTTGGGGTGGATTTTGTGGTGCAGCAGGTTGAGAAAAATGGCGATCGAGTCTGGGATATTCAAGCGATCGAAATTAACCTCCGCAAAGGTGGTACTACCCATCCTTTTATGACCTTGAAGTTTTTAACTAACGGTCGTTACGATCGAGCTACGGGGCTGTTCTATAGTCAACAGGGTCGCCCTAAATATTATGTCGCCTCTGATAATTTACAAAAACCCCAATATCGAGGCATGTTACCCAACGATCTGATGGATATCATTGCTCACCATCGCCTCCACTTTGATACCAGCACAGAAACAGGAACAGTATTTCATCTCATGGGTTGTCTGTCAGAGTTTGGGAAATTGGGCTTAACTAGCATTGGGGATTCTCCCCACCACGCCCAAGAAATTTACAATAAAGTTATTCATGTCCTAGACCGGGAAACTATTTCTGGGGAAAACTCAACTTCTCTGCTCCCCCAACCCTTAAGGTTTTCTTAGATTTACAGATAATGCATTTGCTATTAATTTATATTTCTCACCCCCCTAAGTCCCAAAGATTGCTACTCTTGGTTAAGCTCTGGGAGACAATTTGGGCAAAACATAAGAAAATAAGTATTGGCTTCATAATTTTATTTAATGTTTTTAAGAAATAGCCAGATAGAAGCTACCTCAGAAAAACAGATAGCGATCGAGCCTAAAATAACCAGATCCCTCTGATATCAATCAGGACTTACGCACAGATTCTAGATGTAGGGTGGGCAATGCCCACCTTGCCCTACTAACAGTGGATAAAACCTTATTTGTCCTAAGTCCTAATCAATCTCAAATCAACCCCACATATTAACAACTAACTACTAAACTAACTGTGCGTCAAAATATTATTGCTGGCAATTGGAAAATGCATAAAACAGTGCGGGATGCTTCGGAGTTTCTCCAAGAATTTCTGCCCCACCTTGAACACACCCCAGAAGACCGGGAAGTTGTGCTGTGTATTCCCGCAACCTCTCTCTGGCCAATTTCTAAGAGTCTCCACGGGTCACGGATTCGCCTCGGAGCGCAAAATGTCCACTGGGCAGAGGAAGGAGCCTTTACGGGGGAGATTTCTCCGGCGATGCTGACGGAGATTGGGGTGCGTTACGTGTTGGTGGGGCATAGTGAGCCTCGTCAATACTGCGGAGAAACCGATGAGGCAGTGAATAAACGATCGATTGCCGCCCAAAAGGCGGGACTAACACCAATTCTTTGTTTGGGAGAAACTAAGGAGCAAAGAGATAATGGGGAAACCGAAGACATTATTATCAGTCAAGTAGAGCAAGGGTTGCCGGGGGTGGATCTAGCCAATTTGGTAATTGCCTACGAACCAATTTGGGCGATCGGGACTGGCGAGACCTGTGAAGTGCATGAAGCAAACCGAGTGATCGGTCTGATTCGATCGCAACTCGACAACCCCGATGTCCCCATTCAGTACGGCGGCTCTGTGAAGCCTGCTTTAATTAACGAGATCATGGAGCAACCAGAAATTGATGGGGTTTTGGTCGGCGGAGCCAGCCTAGTTCCCGAGGATTTTGCCAAAATCGTCAATTATTTCTAAGCCAAATTTCTCGCAGCAATGCCCATGATGGCGAAACTGGATGGCGAAACTGTTCGATCGAGAAAACCTAGAAGCCTGATTCTCTAGTTCAGCAATATTATTCAGCAACTTGGACAAAAACGCTTTTTTGCGGCACTTTTTAGTTCATATGTTCTATAATAAGAACTGCTGAATTTCTAGTTTCTGGCTTCCCTCTAGCTAATCTGCTTAAATATAGCGATCCTCAATCATTTTCTAAATTAGATTGCTTCTGGTAGGTTGTTCCACCCGCCGCAGGCGGGTGAAATCATTTAGGACTGCTATAGTCCTGAAGGGGAGATCGATCGAGACTCAATCATTTGGATAGCTCACCAACTCTCAATACTTTCCCCGATCCAAATTTGATCCAGATTTGATAATTATATTGATGTAAATATTTGAGGTAATCAAGCAATGGATACAAGGGCTATGGTCAGTATTAAGGGTGGGAATCTCCGCCAAGATCAGATTAGTGCTGAGGCAGCCGATCGGATTTTGGCGGCCATTGATATCGGCACAAACTCCATCCACATGGTCATTGTCCGAGTCCAGCCCCAGCTACCCACCTTTACGATCATTGCTAGAGAACGAGATACCGTCCGGTTGGGCGATCGATGTTTTCAGACCGGCAACCTCAAACCAGAACTGATGGAGCGGGCGCTAGCTTCCCTGAGCCGCTGTCAACAACTAGCAGCTAGTTACAATGCTGACCATATTATTGCTGTGGCGACCTCCGCCGTCCGTGAAGCTAGTAACGGTCGAGCCTTTATTCAACAGATTCAGCAGGAACTAAACCTGAGTGTCGATCTGATCTCTGGGCAGGAAGAAGCCCGGCGCATCTATCTAGGAGTCTTATCGGGGATGGAGTTGAACAACCGTCCCCATATTATTATTGACATTGGTGGCGGCTCCACGGAATTAATTTTGGGAGATAACCACGAACCCCGCTTCTTGAGTAGCACCAAAGTGGGAGCGGTGCGGCTATCGGCGGAATACGTCACCACGGATCCCATTAGTGACCAAGAGTATGCCTACCTCCATGCCTATATTCAGGGAATGCTAGAGCGACCGGTGGATGAACTGAAGGCGTTCTTAGGGAAAGGGGAACTGGTGCAGTTGTTGGGGACTTCGGGGACGATCGAAACCCTTGCCAATATCCATGCCAGAGAAAACCTCGGCGTAGTTCCTTCTCCCCTGACGGGCTACCAACTAACACGTCCTGATGTCGCCGATCTCCTGCAACGGTTCCGCACCCTTGACCATCAACAGCGCTGTGAAATCCCCGGACTCTCGACTCAACGGGCAGAGATTATTCTGGCGGGGACAATGATTCTGCATACCGTGATGGTGATGCTAGATTTAGATTCCCTTGTCATTGGGGAGCGGGCTTTGCGGGAAGGGATTATCGTCGATTGGATGCTGGCTCACGGTTTAATTGAAGACCGCCTGAAGTATCAAGATTCTGTCCGCCAACGCAGTGTCCTGAATATTGCCCAAAAGTATCAGCTAGACCTGCCCTACGCCGATCGCACCGCCAGTTTTGCCCTGAGCATTTTTGATCAAACCCAAGGACGACTCCATCAAGCCACAGGGAATGCCCGGGAACTCCTCTGGGCAGCGGCTCTCCTCCACAACTGCGGGGTTTTTATTAGCCATTCTTCCCACCACAAGCATTCCTACTACATGATCCGCCATGCCGAGCTTTTGGGCTTTACAGAAACCGAAATTGAAATTATTGCCAACATAGCCCGCTACCACCGCAAGGCTCCCCCCAAGAAAAAACACGAAGGCTATCAAAATCTTTTAACCAAAGACCAGCGCCTTTTAGTGTCCCAGATGAGTGGGATCCTCCGCCTTGCGGTGGCGCTCGATCGGCGCCAGATTGGAGCCATCAAAGCCATTAAGTGTCACTTTCCCAATCCCCAGGTACTAATTCTCGAATTAACTCCCACCTGGAATCATGATGACTGCGCCTTAGAACTTTGGAGCTTGGATCAAAAGAAAGAAGTTTTTCAGCAAGAATTCAATATCCAAGTTATCACCAAATTAACATCGAACTCAGGTTAAAACAGGCTGTTAGTTTTCATAAATCTAGAGGCTCCTGCGATCGCTGCTGCTGATATAGCCAATCCCCAAACATCCTCACTTGAGTTCTGAGGAGCGATCATCCCTCTCTCCTTACGTAATAACTTGTTTTCTGAATATAGTCGTTGCCATAAAAGTTAGGACAAATTCGGCTTCGACTTCCCTCAGCCAACGTATCTGGTCTTGTCCTAATTAAGCTGTCTACCACTATAACTGCAATCTTAATCGAACTGGTTAGTTCCCCAGCCGGGAGCTTTTTGGGCGGCTCGGAGGACAAAGGCTGCCAACTGCTCTAGTTCTGCTCGGGACATCCATGTTTCTGGAATTTGGCGACACCAGTAGGTAATATCTGTACCGTCGTAGGTCATGGGCTCCCGCAGAAAAGTAACTAGACTAGTGATATTATCTCTTGGGGGTGTGGCTCCGTGGAGATCCTTGAGAGACAGAGAAATTGTGGGGTCGGGAAGGGTGGCTCCGCCCACGTGACAATTGAGACAGTGGAGTTCAAAAAGTTTTTTGCCCGCCGATAAGCTCTCTGGAGTAAATTCTTGAAGTGTTCCTTGGCTATCCATCTCGATCGCTACAGGTTCCCTTACTTGCAAATAACGGCTGACATAGGTATCGATCGCCGCCGCCGGAGCCACAGACCAACCCAAAACCAAACCTAGGGTCATCATCAAGCAAGTAGTCAGGGCAACGAAGGTTTTCTGCATTTATTTCTATAAAATTAATTTAAATAAAAAACTAAGGGCTTTAACTAGAACAAAGGTAATCATCTAGCTAAAGCCTTGACTAGTTTTATTTTTTAACTGGTTTCTAACTGGTTTCTAACGGATTAATGTTAGTTATATACTTTACCGCCGCCCCACATTTTGCCAAGAATTTTGGGCTGGAGGAGGATATGACCCGCAATTACCTCTAGGTCTTTATCGGTGAGATTCCGCATCCGGGGATAGATATCTGCACTTTCTAAACTAGGATGTAGTTCAGCAATGTTAGTTTCTCCATCATAGGTAGTTGGATGTTTCATATAATCTACCAAGCCAGCAATATTGTCTCGCTTGGGTGTTGCTCCGGCTAGACTTTCTGGGGCGAGGCTAACGTTGGGGTCTGTTTTTGTTTTACCGCCCACATGACACTGAGCGCAGGCAAAATTAAATAGCTCCTTTCCTTCGGTAACTTGTTCTAGGCTCAGAACTACTGTTTCTCCTTGGTCATTGAGAGGTATAGTCCTTAACTCGGTACTGAGTTCGATCGCCTTGGCACTACCAACAGCTATATGGAATGTAAAAAATACCGTTGTTACCGCAATTAGTATTAATTTTTTTAACATACTTCTCCTAATTCTAATCTTGTTCAAACTTTCTCCTAGTTACCACAACAAAATAATAATGGTAATCTACATAAATTTTATGACATTATTTGACACTTCCCAGCCTAAAAGTAGGGGGATTATTGCTTCACTGAGTCTATTTGAGAAAATGAAAAGAAAGTCAAAGGTCTTTACAAATCTATACAGAAATTTTGTCAAGATGAGATTAGGGTAAGAGGATTAATACTCTGGAATTAACATTGCCAGATCTTCATTTTCTTCCTCATTAACTAGGGAAATCACAAACGGTAAATTAGCCCCTTGTAGCCCCCGACAGATACGCTGGGGTGTTTCAGGCATGATCACAAAAAGTGGATAAAGGCGATCGGTCGCCTCGCTATAAATATGCTGATGTCCGTGGGGCATAATCCACTCATAATCCTTTTCTAACAGCACCTGAGTCTGCCGCCAGCGCCCCAACAACTCAGAGAAATCCTCCTCTGGACGATGGATAAAGATAAAAATTTCTCCATCCATCTTTACTTGCCATTCTGGATCACAGAGAATAATCGCCAGATCACAGGGCAACTGGATTGCACTTTTTTCGCCACTTCCAGAACTTCCTTGAGATTTTTTTTCCTCACGGATCCGAATCACTGGCAGGGGAATTGTCACCATACTTGACTCTGGACGGCGCATACTAGGGAGCATCTCTAGGTAGGGACGAAACTGCTTCAGCAGAGCGATCGCCCCCTCATGATGACAATACTCCGCCAGCAGTTGTTCATAGTTAGATTTCTTGTAATACATAACCTTGATACATGGCGTTAATACATGACCGCAATACATGAACTTTGATTTCTGTATTTAAGTCTCCACTTAAGTCTCCGATCGGGTAAACTCCACAGAATTTTGGGTAACAGTTTCTCCAGAATTATTACCGAGCATGATTACCGAGCTTTACTCTTAGCCCATCTTATCGAACATCCCGAATAGAGGTAGGTACATAGACAAGAGGATCACCGCCACCATCCCCGCTAAACCCACCATCATGATCGGCTCCAGAATACTAGTTAAGGCTTTTACCGCCTGCTCCACTTCCTCTTCATAAAAATCTGCCACCTTCATTAACATGGCATCAATTTGTCCCGTCTCTTCGCCAATGGAAATCATCTGAATCGACATGATCGGGAAGACATTGGCTCGTTGCAGAGCCAGACTCATCATCCCCCCCCTGCTCAATTTCTGCCATGCAGCCCGCCACCGCATTGGTGATTACCTGATTCCCCGCCGTATCTTTCACAATTTCTAGGGAAGTTAAAATCGGGACTCCCGATCGAGTCAACGTCCCAAAAGTCCGACTAAACCGCGCCACGGCGGATTTCTCATTCAAATCTCCAAGAATCGGCATTTTCAGGAGCAAGCCATCAATTTGTAACTTACCGATAGGAGTTTTGTAATAGGCTTTGAAAGCAGTGATTGTCCCAAAAATCACTCCAATTACCGCAATAATCCAGAAATTACGCTTCGGCTCTGGCAGAAAAGGACCCCGGAGAACTTCACTAATATTCATCATCACCTGAGTTAACAAAGGCAACTCTCCCCCCAAGCTCGCAAACACGTTTGCAAAGATGGGCAACAAAAATACCGTCATGCCGATAAAGACGATGAAGGCAATGAACCCAACCACCGTGGGATAAGCCATGGCTGATTTCACCTGTCCTTGGAGCCGGGCGGTATCTTCCAACACCTTAGCGAGACGGTTTAGCACCTCATCCAAAACCCCCCCAATTTCCCCAGCTTGCACCATACTGATGTACAGCTTATCAAAACAGTCTGGATGCTTTGCCATGGCAACCGACAGGTCAGTCCCCTGTTGCACCTCCGCACTAATTGCCGTCAGGGCTTTTTTGAGTTTCGGGTTGGCGCACTGCTCCGACAAAACCCCCAAGCAACGCACCATCGCTACCCCAGCGTTTACCATCGCTGCAAATTGCCGGGAGAATACCGCTTTATCTTTGACGGTAATGGAGGAGAAATCAAAGGAAAAACTAAAGCTCTTTTTCTCTTGGAGTTCCCGCACAGAGTAGCCTTTGCTGCGGAGCATGGCGCTAGCTTCCACAAGGTTTTGGGCAACTACTTGCTCTTTTTTAGAATTTCCTGCTTGGTCTTTAACTACGGCTAAGAAGGTAGGCATAGGTTACTCTCTACTAATAGTTTGTACTTGATTTGAGGTTTGTTGCTGATTAGGTCTGGATGTCTGGGAGCTACTTTAGAAATCTTCTGGGGACTACTTTAGGAAATCTCTACGAAAACTTCTAAGGGGAGTGAAAATCACTTGTGAATAGGTTATTTGGCTGCGGCTGCTCCACCGAGGAGACGCTGGAGTTCATCTGGCTTGGAGGCTTTACCCATGGCGGCTTCAAAGGAAATTGTCCCACTCCTGACATAACCGGCTAGGGCTTGTTCCATAGTTTGCATTCCTAGTTTCATCCCGGTTTGGATGGCACTATAGACCATCCCGGTTTTGCCTTCCCGCATCAGGTTGGCGATCGCCGGAGTCACCACCATAATCTCCTGCACCATGACCCGTCCGTACTCACCGGGCTTGGGGTTTTTCTTGGGACACAGACATTGACTAAATACTGCGAGGAGGGATTGGGATAACTGTGCCCGAATCTGGGGCTGTTGAATGGGGGGGAAGACATCGAGGAGTCGATCGAGGGTGCCGGCGGCGGAGTTGGTGTGCAAAGTCCCAAAGACCAAGTGACCAGTTTCCGCAGCAGAAATAGCTAGGGCGATGGTTTCTAAATCCCGCATTTCCCCCACTAGAATAATATCTGGGTCTTGACGTAAAGCCCCTTTCAGGGCATTCCCGAAGCTCTTGGTGTCTTCACCCCTGGCTCGTTGGTGGAACAGACTTTTGATATTGGGGAAAACGTACTCGATCGGGTCTTCTACCGTAAGAATATGTTCGGCTCTGGTGCGGTTAATTAGATCCAGCATCGCCGCCATGGTGGTCGTTTTTCCTGAACCTGTTTGCCCCGTCACTAGTACCAAACCCCGGGGGCGATGGGTCATTTCCCGGACAATATCTGGCAAGCCCAACATATCAAAGTTAGGAATTTTTGAAGATAAAGCCCGCATACAAGCAGCATAGGCTCCCCTTTCTTTGTAAACGTTTAAGCGGAATCTTGCCAGTCCCTTCACCCCGTAGGAAGAGTCTAACTCCCAATTCATTTCTAAATCTTTCCGTTGTTGGTTGTTGAGCATACTAAAAATGAGGCGTTGGGCATCTTGAGCCGTGAGCATTTCTCCAAACTGGGGCTGGGGTCCCAATTTCCCACTAACTCGAAAGTAGAGAGGTGCTCCAGCTTGAATATGGACATCGGAACCGCCCTGCTCCACGAGGCTTTCGAGAATGTCTTCAATCATCATTTCCATATTGTGTGCTCCTTGTGAGGTTTTCTAAATTTTTACCCTTGATTTTGGCTTTTGTTTCCGCTCTTGGGTCTGTCCTTGATGGCTAAGATTAGTTATTAGCTGCCAGTCTACATATCTCTAATCTTTAGGTTTTAACTGCTGAATCAAGACATGGTAGTTACCTACATAATTTTTAATTTTCTACCTAGGTTTACTATGCCCAAGTGGAGATTAAATTAATCTCTAGGCTCTATTTTTAGCAGTTGTAGCTGTCCCAAATTCATAACAGCCCTCTGCCAATTTTATCCGACCTTATTCTTGGAATCGGGGGGTGGTGCAGTAGGGGCAATCTACCCATTCCTGCTTCAGTTCCGCATTACAGGTACGACAGGTCAGCACGGCTTTCCGTTTTGCCTTGAGTTCTGCCTCTAATCCAGAATCGGTAAAGGTGACTCGCTCCACTTCCTCTAGGGTTGTATGTCCCTGTTGGACTAGTTCGAGACTGTAGGCAAGGAGAGTTTTCATCCCTTCTTCTACGGCGGCTTCCTTAATGGCGGTGGTGGGGGCGGCACCGTTGATTAGAGTTTGCAAGCGTTCTGTCACCCGCATAAATTCATAGACCCCGACCCGTCCTTTGTAACCAATGCCGTTACATTTTTTACATAGGGTATTTTTGGCTTTCTGAGCTGCGATTTGATCTTTGGGAACTGTATTTGCCTTGTAAATAGTGATCTCATTGTCCCCAGAAGCTGCCATCCCAAATCTGCCCAGTTCTTCCCGCGTGGGAGTGTAGGGAACCCGGCACTCAGTACAAACTCGGCGCATTAACCTCTGGGCAAGGACTCCTAGCAAGGCTCCCGACACCATGAAGGGTTCTACCCCCATTTCGTCTAGCCGAGCGATCGCCCCCGCCGCATCATTGGTGTGGAGAGTCGTCAGCACAAGGTGCCCGGTCAGAGCCGCCTCGATCGCCGTCTTTGCCGTTTCCTTATCTCTCGTTTCTCCCACCAGAATCACGTCCGGGTCTTGGCGCATGAACGCCCGGAGAATGTTGGGGAAGTCCATGCCTTTTTCCCGAATCACTTGTACTTGGGTAATCCCCGGAAGAGCATACTCGATCGGGTCTTCGGCAGTACTGATGTTGACTCCCGGATCATTGCGCTCTGCTAGGACTGAGTACAAACTGGTGGATTTCCCAGAACCCGTGGGTCCTGTAACTAGTATCAAGCCAAAGGGACGACTAGCGGTATCTCGCACCATCTGGAGAGTTTCAGGGTCAGAGATTAATTTATCTAGCCCTAGCTGCGTTGCGGAGTTATCAAGGATCCGCAGGACTATTTTTTCTCCGTAGCGACTGGGGAGGCAGTTGACTCGGAAGTCTACCTTTCTGCCTTGGAACACCCGGCGAATTTTGCCATCTTGGGGCGATCGACGTTCGGCAATATTCAAATCTGCCATGATCTTAAACCGGGCAGCCACCGAGGAGGCAATCTTTTTCGGCAGGGGATCGAAGGATTCTTGGAGCACCCCATCTTTGCGGTAGCGAATCCGCAGGGTTTCTTCTTGGGGTTCGAGGTGAATATCCGACACTCCCTCTTGGATCGCTTGGCTAAAATCTTATTTACAAGGTTGACGATCGGGGCTCCCTGAGCTTCTCCTAGGGCAGAATCCAAGTCGTCATTAGTGGCATCATAGTCATCATCGGCATCTAGAGCATCTAAGCCCTCCAAATCCTTGGATACATCCACCGCTTGGGACATCTGAGTGGCTTTTTCCTTCTCCACCTTTTCATCGAGGTAATGGGAGATCAGCTTTTGATAATCTTCAATGCTAATCACCATCCGTTGCAGCGAAACCCCCTGAGAGCGTAAAATCCGGTTCAAGTCATCTTGGGCACTTAAATCATCAGGAGCCACCATCGCCACCAAAGCCACTGGCGGAGTCACCTCATCATTTTTGGCTACAGGTAACAGCTTAGCCCGCCGACAAATATCTAAAGGAATTAAGGATTCAATTAAGCCACTAACCGTTTGGGGATCGATTTCCCGAATTTCTGGGTCAAGGGATTCTACACCGTAGAGAACTTTGAGTTCAAAAAGTTGCTGTTTTTTGTATTGCCGCAGGAGTTCCGGGGGCATTTGTTTCCCCGTTAAAGTCTCTAGGACTTCGACTAGGGGGCGATTACTTTTCCGAGATTCCATTAGAGCTTGCTTCATTTGGTCTGGCTCGACGTAGCCAGCTTGAATGAGCTTATTCCCAAAGGGGGAAAATTCTTTGCTGACAGTGAGAGCACGGGAGGGCCGTTGAGATGGGGATTGAGTCATAGAGCCGGGTGTAGATATCTCCTTATCGTCATCATTCCCAGTATTGGGGCGGTCAAAATTGGGAGTTTGATACCTTATTTTACACTTTACCAGTATTGATATTTTCTAGCATAGCTGACCACAGGGAAAGTGGATTTATTTTGTTGAGATTAGCCCCTATCCATCTCTATTTGTTGCCAATCAAACCATTCCCTATGGATTGATAAATCAATGATAAAATAAACAAAATCTATCCCGCTCCGAAAATTTTTGTGATTTTCAGGCGAAGTTTTGAGGTTACAGGTGTGCCTCCCCTTGATACCATGGGAGAGTTTGGGGTAAAACTAGGGTAGTTTGCTGTGTTGCAAAATTGAATCTGAAGGAAAATATGAACGAGCAAGAACAACAACCAGATAACGGTGAACAAGCCTCTGGGCAGGAAGCTGTCACTCCGTCTCCAGAAGTCGTTGAAGATATCAGTGGCGCAGAAGATATAGCTTTGCCAGATTTTAGTAATCCTAGTCCGGCGGGAACTGAAGCTGCCTACTGGGATGCGATCGCTGCCGAAGCGAATGAAGTTAACCCAGAGGAAGAAAAGGCAATTTTGATTGCGGCTCTCCAGCAGGAAAACCTGATCCTCAAGGCGCAACTAGAGGAGCGATCGCAGCAAATAGAGGGGCACAAAAGTCAGTACGCCCGTCTGGGGGCTGATTTTGAAAACTTCCGCAAACGTACTGCCAAAGAAAAAGAAGAGCTAGAGCTACAGGTAAAGGGGACAACGATCAAGGAACTCCTCCCGGTGGTGGACAACTTCGATCGGGCACGATCGCACATCAAACCCCAGAATGACGGGGAGATGAATATCCACAAGAGCTATCAAAGTGTCTACAAGCAACTGGTAGACTGTCTCAAGCGTGTGGGCGTTTCCCCCATGCGTCCCGAAGGCGAACCCTTTGATCCCAACTTCCATGAAGCCGTCATGCGAGAACCAACTAGTGAATATCCTGAAGGAGCCGTAGTCGAGCAACTAGTGCGGGGTTATCTCCTTGGCGAAAAAGTTCTCCGTCACGCCATGGTGAAGGTCGCCGCCCCCCCGGAAGATGCCCCAGAGCCATCATCTAGTGGAGAATCCCAAGACTCTTGACGACTCCCTGCCCTGATGTTGCTTAGACCCAAGAGCTTTTGCTCTACTGCTATTTTGAAAACTTTCTGAGCTTTCTCTAAAAAACATCAAAATGTAAATACTAAACGTAAATACTAAAAATGTATTTTTCAGCATCAAAGTTAATAATATTGGGAAATATTCTAACTAGGTGGGCTTAAATCAAGTAGGCTTTAAGTATATTTTGAGTATATTTAGGATAAAACTAGATTAGATGAAGACAAGTCTCAGTAAATTTAAGTAAATTTCAAAAAACTGGACATCCCCTGCCTGCTGTCTACCAGCTAATTTATTGTCAACCATTGTTCATCAATTTTGCACCGCCAATCATTTGTTAACCATCAAGGAAATTAACTCTGAAGTCCTATGGGAAAAGTCATCGGTATCGACCTAGGAACCACTAATAGCTGTCTTGCTGTCCTCGAAGGCGGCAAGCCCGTTGTCATTAGCAACTCAGAAGGTGCAAGGACGACCCCTAGTGTGGTGGGATTTACGAAGGGAGAAGAACGGCTCATTGGTGATCCCGCCAAGCGTCAGGCTGTAACCAATGCCGAAAACACGGTGTATAGCATCAAGCGTTTCATCGGCAGACGGTGGGATGATACGGTGGAGGAGAGAGCTAGGGTTCCCTACACCTGTGTGCGGGGACGGGATGATACGGTGGATGTGCAAATCCGGGGACAAAACTATACTCCCCAAGAAGTCTCAGCCATGGTGCTGCAAAAGCTGAAGCTAGATGCAGAAAGCTTCCTCGGTGAACCCGTTACCCAAGCGGTAATTACTGTCCCAGCTTATTTTACCGATGCCCAACGCCAAGCTACAAAAGATGCCGGCACGATCGCTGGCTTAGAAGTCCTGCGGATTATCAATGAACCCACGGCAGCGGCTCTTGCCTACGGGATGGATAAGCTGGAAGAAAATCAATTAATTCTGGTTTTTGATTTGGGTGGAGGAACTTTTGATGTGTCGATCCTGCAATTGGGGGATGGGGTATTTGAAGTTAAAACCACTTCCGGCAACAACCACCTAGGCGGCGATGACTTTGATAATGTGCTGGTGCAGTGGATGGCTCAAAAGTTCCAAGCTGCGGAAAATATCGACCTGACTAATGACAAAGTAGCGATCCAACGCCTCCGGGAGGCAGCAGAAAAAGCCAAGATTGAGTTATCCTCCATGGATAGTACCTATATCAGTCTCCCCTTCATTGCTGTTGATACGGTAGCTGGCCCAAAGCATTTAGAGACGGACTTGTCTCGAGCGGAGTTTGAAGAACTAGTCAAACATTTGGTAGACGGGACGATCCAGCCCGTGATGCAAGCTATTAAAGATGCCGAACTCAAGCCCAATGATATTGAAAAAATCATTTTAGTCGGCGGATCAACCAGAATCCCGGCAGTGCAGGCAGCTATCCAGAAATTCTTTGGCGGACGAGAACCCGATCGCTCCGTTAACCCTGATGAAGCCGTGGCAGTGGGAGCAGCGATCCAAGGGGGAGTCCTGGGTGGGGAAGTCGAAGACCTGCTATTGCTGGATGTCACCCCCTTATCCTTGGGCATCGAAACCCTCGGAGAAGTATTCACCAAAATTACTGAAAGAAATACCACAATTCCCACGACAAAATCCCAAGTTTTCTCCACGGCCACCGATGGGCAGACTACGGTGGAAATCCACGTCCTCCAAGGGGAACGGGCTATGGCAAAGGATAATAAAAGTCTGGGTAAATTTCTCCTCACCGGGATTCCCCCCAGCCCCAGAGGCATACCCCAAATTGAAGTTGCCTTTGAAATTGATGTCAACGGCATTCTCAAGGTTTCCGCCACCGATCGAGGCACGGGTAGGGAGCAGAGTATCCGCATTACCAATACCGGGGGTTTGAGTGCGGCAGAAATTGAACGGATGAAGAACGAAGCCGAAAGCTATGCAGACGTTGATCGTCGCCGTCTAGAAATGGTAGAGGTGAAGAATAAAGTAGATAACTTAATCCAGAGCTATCAATCTACCTTGACAGATAACCCCGACCTGATTGATCGGCATCTCAAAACCAACCTAGATGCCAAGTTAGAGGAACTAAAAAAAGTTTTGAAAAGCGAGGCAAACGATGTTGCTACTGCCAAAGCCTTGATGGAAGAATTCCAAGAACTACTCTACTCTATTGGTAGTGCCGTTTATCAAGACACCTACAGCGGAGCGACGCTAATTGCCGAAGACCCAATCCCAGGTTTCATGGAAATCGAAGACGATAATAATGCTACAGTCAGTTTAGAGTCTCTTAATGAAAATTCATCTGCCGATGATGACCTAATCTTCGAGTTTGACTCTGATGCCACAATGTCAGCAGAATATAACATTGACTACGAACCAATCCAAGACGAATAATTCTTTCCATTAACTAGCTACTAACCACTACCGAATCTAAGAAGAACCTACTATGGCACGCGACTTTTATGAAACTCTGGGGGTCTCCCGTGATGCTGATAAGGAAGAGCTAAAGCGAGCCTACCGTCGCCTAGCTCGGAAATACCACCCGGATGTCAACAAAGAACCGGGAGCAGAGGAGCAGTTTAAAGAAATCAATCGTGCCTATGAAATTCTTTCTGAACCAGAGGCAAGAGCAAGGTACGATCGCTTTGGGGAAGCCGGAGTATCGGGCGGGGCTGGCGGCTTTGGTGACATGGGGGACATGGGCGGTTTTGCCGATATCTTTGAGAGTTTCTTTAGCGGTTTTGGGGGCGGGGGATCGGCTCAACAGCAACGCCGCCGCAATGGACCAGTGAAGGGAGAAGATCTGCGCCTTGATCTCAAGTTGGAATTTCGAGAAGCGGTCTTCGGCGGCAAAAAAGAAATTCGGATTCCCCACCAAGAGGTATGTACTGTTTGTATGGGGACGGGGGCGAAGCCGGGCACCAGTACTCGCACTTGTCCTACCTGTAGTGGCAGTGGACAGGTACGCCGGGCTACCCGGACTCCCTTTGGGAGTTTTACTCAGGTTTCGGTGTGTCCTACTTGTAATGGGGAAGGACAGATTATTGAAGAGAAATGCGAAGCCTGTGGGGGCGCAGGACGGAAACAGGAAACCAAAAAACTGGAGATTTCCATCCCGGCGGGGGTTGATAATGGCACCCGGCTCCGGGTATCGAGGGAAGGTGATGCTGGGCTGCGGGGGGGTGTACCGGGAGACCTCTACGTTTACCTATTCATTGAAGAGGATGCTGAGTTTCGCCGGGAAGGAATTAATGTCCTTTCTGAGATCAAGATTAGCTATCTCCAAGCTATTTTGGGCTGTCGCCTCGAAGTGAATACCGTAGATGGAGCCGTCGAATTAACAATTCCCGCCGGAACCCAGCCCGGTACGGTGCTGACTCTGGAAGAGCATGGTGTGCCAATTTTAGGGAATCCCGTCAAGCGGGGGGATCATTTAATTACCATTCTGATTGATATTCCCACCAGAATTACCACAGAAGAGCGGGAACTGCTCCAACAGTTGGCAAAAATTCGGGGCGATCGCACTGATAAGGGCGGGATCGAAGGCTTTTTAGGCGGACTATTTAATAAATAAATCTTCTCTTTAACCGACAACTCCTAGAAATTCTCGAATATAAGCAGCGACTTCTGGGGTGGGATCGGTCATGGCGGAAGAGATTATCTGTACTACGGCGGTGGGAACAAGATTCTCGTAAGTTTTGGTAAGGGCGATCGCTCTCTCATCGGCTGCTGGCTCTTGTAACAACAACAAGGGCGTTTTTAGACTATCTAGGTGTCGATCGACCATCTCGCTATAGATTTCTGCCGGGCGACGTTGGAAGAGAATCCGGCAGGGGACGGGGTGCGATCGTAATTTCCGCCGGAGTTGTAATAATTTTTGAATTCCCTCAGTTTTTCCCAAGAGTTTTGCCCAGGGGCGGAGAAATTGCAAAGCCCAATAAAAAACTGGGAGGGGACTGAGGAGCGATCGTTCCACAGACCATCCTTGACGCAGACCCTGTACTCCCTCTGGTGCCATTAATACTAGCCCTTTGACCCGTTCTGGAAACTTCAGCGCATAGCTCACTGCCACCCAAGCCCCCAGAGAATGACCGACCAAGCAAAATTTATTGATATTCAACCGCTCTAGGTATTCCTGTAAACTCTGGACTTGAGCACTAATAGACTGAATGGGCAGGGGTTCTGACTCACCACAGCCGGGCAAATCCACCACAAAACAATGATAATCTCCACTGAGATAGGGCAACAATTCTAGCCATTGACTACTATCCTGCCATGTCCCATGCAGAAAATGATTGGCACTCCCTGACCCATTTCCCGCCAAAAAATCTTTCCCTGCGAGAGGCGAGTATTGGCATAACGTAAATATGACATCGGCAATCTAAATAAATACACTCTTGATGAATAATCTCTTATCCTCACACAGATTCAGCCTAGTTATTTATTCGAGCCATCTATTGTCGATATTGTTTGCCAAATAATGGGTTATGCAGCCTAGGCTATTTGCAGAAAGTTAAGGATAGTTGCTTTTGACAAGGATTTTTGTAAAAGTGTGGGGGTTTTTCTGTAGAATAAACCCATAATGCAGTTAGAGCTTAAACTTCTACTTTAACTTTTGGGACAAGTAATCCCGCAGGTTCTCTACACTGCCTCTGCTATCAGCAGAAATATCCGCACAAGTATTAGTGTCAGATCGGCAAGGTTCAGTTGATCTAAGCTGAATGCACAAAGCTGGATAGGTTAGAATTACGATCGATTAATCAAGATTTGATTCCCAGATTTTGCTAATTTTAATCAGGGAGAGGTGTCAACTAAGTGGTGTGTTATGTTTAAAACCGTTTTATTTCCCATTGATCAAAGCCGGGCTTCCCGTGAGGCAGCGGAAACCGTGACCCACGTAGTCCAAAAATACAACAGTCGCTTGGTGATTCTGTCAGTGTTGGAACATCCTGATACCCCAGCCCCAGAGACAGAACCGATGGCAAACCATGAGACGATCGCCCAACTCTTGGCAAATGCGAAGAACATCTTTGCTGAACAGGGGATCGAGGCAGAGATCATCGAAAGAGAGGGAGTTCCTGCTTTTACGATCTGTGATGTTGCCGATGAAGTTGATGCTGACTTGATCATCATGGGCTGCCGGGGTCTAGGTTTAACTGAAGAATCAGAAAGCGTCACCAACAAGGTAATTAACCTGTCTCCCTGTGCCGTGTTAATTGTGCCTTAAGTTTCTAGAATTGATTGGATTCGGCGGGCGGGGCGGACACTCCCGGTTGGTTGATAAAGAAGTTTTGGGCGGCATCATTTTGATAGATACAACGAATATCTGGCTGCCCTTCTAAGGCTCCTGTGTAGCCAAAGGTATTCATTCTTTGTTTACAATCATTGACCTGCTGCGAGGTGACTAGTTTTTTCTGTTCGAGGACAGTCCAATTGTTTGTGCGCATGACGCAGCCGGGACGCATCACGGGTTGAGAAACGTAGACGTTAAAGGGGTTGAGGGTGACGTAGAGGCGGGTATCCATCACCATGGCACTGGCTCCAAATTGAGCGCAAAATTCTGGGTTGGGGGCGCTGCGATCGATTACTTCCCGGGAAGCTACATTTACTGGATCTAGGGATGCGGTGGAACTAAAGCCAATGCCTACTCCAATCCCAAGGATAAATATACCGCCGAGAATGGCGATCGTGGTGTAGTTAAAAGCCGACTTACTAGCCGCAGGCTTACTAGATTCTGGAGGAGTATAGCGGGATGGTCTACGTTGTCTCATGGCAAGTTCCTAAAAGTTTCAGCAATATAATCTCAAACTAATCTCAGCAATTAAATTACAGTAATCATAATTTTAGCAACCAAATCCATTAATTGACCTTGATCAGGAATGAGCTTTAACGTGAGTTCGATGCTCAGAAATACCCCTCATCCCCCAACCCCTTCTCCCTCAAGGGGAGAAGGGGAGTAAGACTAATTTTTCTTG